>NZ_JBMOWY010000041.1:0-87567 GCF_049310345.1 Stenotrophomonas sp. GZD-301
CATGGATGCCGCCCACGAGCCCCCAGGGATGGGTTCACGGCGTGCCCCGGCATGGGCTGCCCGGTGCGCGTCCACGCAGCATCGGAGGCGCCGCGCAGTTGCCGTTGCCGTTGCCGTTGCTGCAGGGATTGAACAGAAAAACCCGGCTTTCGCCGGGTTTTCTGTTGAATCCGCGTCACCACCAACGGTGGTGGGCGACTTACTTCTTCTTGGGCATGTACAGATCGGTGATCGTGCCGTCGTAGATTTCCGCAGCCATTGCCACCGATTCGCTCAGCGTCGGATGCGCGTGGATGGTGTGGCCGATGTCCTCGGCCTCCGCACCCATCTCGATCGCCAGACCGATCTCGGCCAGCAGGTCACCGGCGTGCACGCCGACGATCGCGCCACCGATGATGCGGTGGGTTTCTTCGTCGAAGATCAGCTTGGTGAAGCCTTCGGTACGGCCGATGCCGATCGCGCGGCCGCTGGCGGCCCACGGGAACTTGGCCACGCCTACCTTCAACCCCTTGGCCTTCGCCTCGGTCTCGGTCACGCCGACCCACGCGATTTCCGGGTTGGTGTAGGCCACCGACGGAATCACCCGCGCCACCCACTCCTTCTTCTCGCCTGCCGCCACTTCGGCCGCCAGCTTGCCTTCGTGCGTGGCCTTGTGGGCCAGCATCGGGTTGCCGACGATGTCGCCGATGGCAAAGATGTGCGGCACATTGGTGCGCATCTGGCGATCGGCGGGGATGAAGCCGCGGTCGGTCACCTGCACGCCGGCCTTCTCGGCATCGATCTTCTTTCCGTTCGGCGAACGGCCCACCGCCACCAGCACGCGGTCGAAGGTAGTGGCTTCCAGGCCCGGCTTTTCGCCTTCCACCGCAGCTTCGAAGGACACGGTGATACCGGCCTTGTCCGCCTTGACGTCGGTCGCCTTGGTCTTCAGGTGCACCACGATGCCCTGCTTCTTCAGGCGGTCCGCCAGCGGCTTGACCAGATCCTTGTCGGCGCCCGGCATCAGCTGGTCCATGAACTCGACCACGGTCACTTCACTGCCCAGCGCGCCGTACACCGTCGCCATTTCCAGGCCGATGATGCCGCCACCGACCACCAGCAGCTTGCCCGGCACCTCGGCCAGTTCCAGCGCATCGGTGGAGTCCATGACGCGCTTGTCGTCCCACGGGAAGTTCGGCAGCTTCACCGCCTGCGAACCGGCCGCGATGATGCACTGCTCGAAGCGCAGCAGCTGGGTCTTGCCGTCGTCGCCGACGATCTCCAGCTCATTGGCCGACACGAACTTCGCCAGGCCCTGCACCGTGCGCACCTTGCGCTGCTTGGCCATGCCTGCCAGGCCCTTGGTCAGCTGCGTGACCACTTTTTCCTTGTAGCCGCGCAGCTTGTCCAGGGTGATGGTCGGCTTGCCGAATTCAACGCCGAAGTCACCGGCGTGGGCCACTTCGTCGATCACCGCGGCGGCATGCAGCAGCGCCTTGGAGGGAATGCAGCCCACGTTGAGGCAGACGCCGCCGAGGCTGGCGTAACGCTCGACCAGCACGGTGTCCACACCCAGGTCGGCCGAACGGAAGGCCGCGGTATAACCGCCCGGGCCTGCGCCCAGCACCACCATTTTGCACTCGATGTCGGCCGGCTTGCCCGAGGACAGCGCCGGCTGCGGCGCGGCCGGTTCGGCCGGGGCGCGGTGCGACGGGGTCACCGGCGGCTTGCTGGCCGGGGCGGCCGGGGCGGGTGCCGCAGCGGCGGCCGGGGCAGCCGGGGCAGCAGCGCCTTCGGCCTCCAGCACCACCACCACGTCGCCTTCGGACAGCGAGTCACCCAGCTTGACCTTGATTTCCTTGACCACGCCAGCGGCCGAGGACGGCACTTCCAGCGTGGCCTTGTCCGATTCCAGCGTGACCAGGCCCTGGTCCTTCTTCACCGTGTCGCCCACCGCGACCAGCAGTTCGATTACCGGCACATCGCTGTAATCGCCGATGTCGGGAACCTTGATTTCAATAGCGGCCATTCGTGTTCTCCTGGTGCTCAGCCGGCGTTGCCGCCGAGCAGTTGCTGCAGTTCGTCGAGCGACTCGTCCAGATCCTGCCAGCGACGGTCGAGCTTCTTTTCCTTGGTGTCGCTGGCTTCGATCAGCAGCGCCACCTGTTTCATGATCATCCTGCCGGCGCCGCACTCCGGGCGCGTGCCGCTGTAACGTTCGCCATCGACCATGAAGGACAGCACTTCGCCATCCAGCACGGGCGCCTTGCGATCGGCCGGCACGCCGGCGTCCAGCGCGGCCTTCCAGCTGCGCATCAGGCGCTGCGCCAGCGCCGCCGGGATCCGCACCTGGTACTGGTCCGGCTCCTGGTCCACGCGCAGCTCCAGGCCACCCTGGCGCGCACTGTTGTTCCAGTTGTACACGCGCTTGTCGGCACGGCTGTAGCGCAGGGTCCATTCCTGCTCATCGGTACCGGGCAGCAGCGCCACACCGGTTTCGACCCCGCTCTTGGGCAGGGTCACCAGCGACAGCGCGGGCTGCGCCTTGCCATCGAACAGCGTTTCAACCGCCTGGCCGTAGTTGCCTACGGCCGGCGGCCAGCCCCGACCGAGGTCGGAGCTGCAGCCGGCTGCGCCTGCCTGTGCCGCCGGCAGGAGCGCCAGCAGCGCCATCGCATGGAGCCGGACTCTGCCCGGCTGCAATGCCAGGCCTTGCCTCACAGCAGCACGCGCCGCATGTCGGCCAGCACCTGCGACAGGTAGGTGGTGAAGCGGGCGGCCAGCGCACCGTCGATGACGCGGTGGTCGTAGCTCAGCGACAGCGGCAGCATCAGCTTCGGTGCGAATTCCTTGCCGTTCCAGACCGGCTGGATCGACGACTTGGACACGCCCAGGATGGCCACTTCCGGTGCATTGACGATCGGGGTGAACGCCGTGCCGCCAATGCCGCCCAGCGAGCTGATCGAGAAGCAGCCACCGCTCATGTCGGCCGGGCCGAGCTTGCCGTCGCGTGCCTTCTTGGCCAGTTCGCCGGATTCCTGCGCGATCTGCACCACGCCCTTCTTGTCCACATCGCGGATCACCGGCACCACCAACCCGCTCGGGGTGTCGGCGGCGAAACCGATGTTGAAGTACTTCTTCAGGGTCAGGTTCTCGCCGCTGGCATCCAGCGAGGCGTTGAACTCCGGGAACTTCTTCAGCGCCGCGGCGCTGGCCTTGACCAGGAAGGCGAGCATGGTCAGCTTGATGCCGGCCTTCTCGTTTTCCTTGTTGAGGGCCACGCGCAGGGCTTCCAGCTCGGTGATGTCGGCCTGCTCGAACTGGGTGACGTGCGGAATCATCGCCCAGTTGCGGGCCAGGTTGGCACCGGAAATCTTCTTGATCCGCGACAGCGGCTGGACTTCGACCTCGCCAAACTTGGCAAAGTCGACCTTCGGCCAGGGCAGCAGGTTCAGCCCACCGCCCGCGGCGACGGAACCGCCTGCCGCCGGCACGCCGCCGGTCAGCGCGGACTTGACGAACTTCTGCACGTCGCCCTTGGTGATGCGGCCGCCCTTCTCGGTGCCGGTCAGCTGGTTCAGGTCGACGCCCAGCTCACGGGCGAACACGCGCACCGCCGGGGAGGCATACGGGACCTTCTGCGGCAGCACGCTGTCGGCGCTGAACTGCACCGGCGGGCTGCTCGGGGCGCCGGCCGACGGCGCGGCGGCGGCCGGGGCGGGCTGGGTCGGCTTGGCCGCAGCCTGCTCGATCTCGCGCTCGGCCAGCTTGTCCGGCTGCGCCGGGGCGGCGACCGGCTCGACCTTGGTCGCGGTCTCGGCAGCGGCCGGGGCAGCAGCAGCGGCAGCGGCCGGCTTGGCCTCGGCCTCGCCTTCGGCCACTTCGATCAGGGCCACGACCTTGCCCTCGGAGAGGTTGTCGCCGACCTTGACCTTGATCTCCTTGACCACGCCGGCCACCGAGGACGGCACTTCCATCGTGGCCTTGTCCGACTCCAGCGTCACCAGACCCTGGTCTTTCTTGACGGTATCACCAACGGCGACAAGCACCTCGATTACCGGGATATCGCTGTAGTCACCGATATCGGGGACAAGTGCTTCCTTGATTTCGGCCATGGGGATAACTCCGGCAATCTGGTGTAGGGAATCCTCTATTGTGGGGGCAGGAGGCGCTAGCGCCAACCTGCTTGTGGCAATTTCAATGCCCCTGTCCCGGGACAGGCTGTTTCAGCGCGCGTTACATGCACCGCTGACGCGCGTGGGCGGGCGTCCAGTCGGTGCCGTATTGTCCGCACTGTCCCCGCGCTCCTACCGGCCAACGCCCCTTCAGCGGGCCAGTGCCGCCGCCAACGGCGCCCACGCCACCTGCAGGCGCGGCAACGGCCAGGACGCATTGGCCGGGCTGGTCGAGGGCAGCGACCACACCGGCAGCGCCCGTGCCTGCGGCGACAGCGACGGGACGATGTGCCGCAGGAAGGCGCGGCGCGCCGTGCCGCCGTTGCAGGCGATCGCGCGCAGCGCGGGCAGCGTGTCGATCAGTGCCGGCAGCGCATTGGCCACTTCACTGCCACGCACGATCGACGCATCCAGGCTGCCGGCGCGCTCGCAGCGGCCGATCACATCCCACACACCCACGCCTGCGGCCAGCAGTGCCTCCATCCGCACGGCATAGGGCTGCGTCGCATCGATGCCACACAACGCCGCCATCAGCGGCCAGAACCGGTTGCGCGGATGCGCGTAGTACTGCGCCGCCTGCAATGAGGCGATGCCGGGCATGGAACCGAGCACGAGTACGCGAACATGCGCATCCACCTGCGCAGGGAGCCCTTGGCATTGCATGTTGTTCATCACTCCACGTGCAACTGCATGAATATCCACGGTCGCATGATCGCCCGTGTGCGCAACAGTTTCGCGCTGCCCGCTGAACGGAACAAACCAATTTTTAACGCGCGTCGGATGCGATTCATGTTTCGGGGACTACGTTTGGCCCACCCCGAAACAAGGGGTCCAGAACAAAAAAACACCGAGGAGATTCCCCCATGCGCTCCATCCGCACCCTGACCCTGGCAACCCTGACCGCGCTGGCCTTTGCACCGGCCGCATTCGCGCAGGACACCACCACCACCGACACCGCCTCGGGCAAGCATTTTGCCGTGGTTGGCGGCGTCTCGCTGCTGCAGCCGAAGAACGATCCGCTCGACGGCGTGCGCAAGGTGGATGGCGGCCCGGCACCGACGCTGAGCTTCAGCTACTACATCAACGACAACTGGGCCGTGGAACTGTGGGGCGCCGCCGACAAGTTCGATCACCGCGTGCGTGGCACCGATGGCGCGCGTCTGGGCACCGTCGAGCAGCAGCCGATCGCGCTGAGCGGCCAGTACCACTTCGGCCAGGCCGACAACGTGTTCCGTCCGTTCGTGGGCGTGGGCTACTACGAGTCGAACTTCAGCAATGAAAAGCTGGTCAGCGATGCCGGCCACATCGGTCTGGACACCGCCAAGGGCGCCATCGGCACCGTCGGCGTGGACATGAACATCAACAGCACCTGGTTCGCCCGTGCCGATGCGCGCTACATGCATTCGCGCCCGGAGCTGACCGTCAACGGCGACGGCACCGGCGACAAGGCCAAGCTGGACCCGTGGACCGTGGGCTTCGGCATCGGCGCGCGCTTCTAAGCCACGCTCTGCTTCAAGGTACGTTCGCAACGGGCCCTCAGGGGCCCGTTGTCGTTTCCGGCCTACCCACTTTCATCGTGTCTTGTCCGGCCGTGATCGACACTGCCGGCACGGACCCACCCGGGTCCACCACGGGAAACCGATGAGCGATACCTTCGACGTGCTGGTGGTGGGCGGCGGCATCAACGGCGCCGGCATCGCGCGTGACGCCGCCGGACGCGGGCTGTCGGTCTGCCTGTGCGAGCAGGACGACCTCGCCGCGCATACCTCCAGCGCCAGCACCAAGCTCATCCACGGCGGCCTGCGCTACCTGCGCAACGGCGAGTTCGGGCTGGTGCGCAAGGCCCTCAACGAACGCGAAACGGTCCGCCGGCTGGCCCCGCACCTGGTTCGCCCCACCACGTTCGTGCTGCCGCACGCATCGCTGCTGCGGCCGGCCTGGGTGGTGCGCACCGGCTTGTGGCTGTACGACCACCTCGGCCAGACCACGACCCACTTTCCGCGGTCGCGACGCCTGCGGCTGGCCACCGATGTGGCGGGCGCGGCGCTGCAGACCCAGTACCGCACCGGCTTCAGTTATTCCGATGCACGCGTGGACGATGCGCGCCTGGTGGTCCTCAATGCCCTGGACGCGCACGAGCGTGGCGCCCGCATCCAGGTGCGCACGCGCTGCGAGCAGCTGATCCGCCACCGCGACCACTGGTGGGCGGTGCTGCGCGACGCCCGCGGCGATGTGCAGCGCATCCGCGCGCAGTGCGTGATCAATGCCGCCGGGCCGTGGGCCGGCCAGCTGCTGGAGCGTGCGGGTCTGGACGCCCCCATCGGCCTGCGCCTGGTACAGGGCAGCCACCTGGTGGTGCCGCGCCTGTTCGCGCACGACAACGCCTATGTGTTCCAGCAGCCGGACCAGCGCATCGTGTTCGCCATCCCCTACGAACACGACTTCACCCTGATCGGCACCACCGATACCGACTACGACGGCGACCCCGCCCAGGTGCGCCCGCGCGATGACGAGCAGGCCTACCTGCTGGCGGCGGTGAACCGCTACCTGCGCGCCCCGGTGCGGGCCGAGGACATCGTGTGGCGCTTCAGCGGCGTGCGTCCGCTGCTTGCCGACCATCACCACGATGCGTCCAGGGTCACCCGCGACTATCGCCTGGACCTGGACACCGGCGGCGCGCCGCTGCTCAGCGTGCTGGGCGGCAAGCTCACCACCTATCGCGCCCTGGCCGAGGAAGCGCTGGACCGGCTCGTCCCGCACCTGCCGCACGCCGGGCCGGCGTGGACCGCACACGGCGCGGTGTTGCCCGGCGGCGATGGCGGTGATGGCGACGCGGTTGCCGCGCGCCTGCAGCAGTCCCATCCGCAGCTGCCGGCGGCGTTGCTGCAGCGTCTTGCCGGCAGCTACGGCACCCGTGCCGCGCGCCTGCTGGACGGCGCGCAGTCGCTGGATGCGCTGGGCCAGGACCACGGCGGCGGGCTGACCCAGCGCGAGCTGGACTACCTGGTCAACCACGAGTGGGCCCGCACCGCCGAGGACGTGCTGTGGCGACGCACGCACCTGGGGCTGCACCTGCAGCCGGCACAGTGCGACGCGCTGGCCGCGCACCTGCAGGCGCGCACGGCGATGGCGTAGGCTGGGCGGGTCGCCGCGGTGTGCGGGGGCTTGCCAGGGAGTCAGTGATGGACAAGCAGTACGTGCTCGCGATCGACCAGGGCACCACCAGTTCGCGCGCGATCCTGTTCGACCGCAACGGCCGCATGGCCGGGCGTGCCCAGCGCGAGTTCACCCAGCTGTTCCCCGAGCCGGGCTGGGTGGAACACGACCCGCGCGAGATCCTGACCAGTGTCTACACCACGATCACCGAGCTGTTGAACCGCCAGCAGATCGATCCGCGCCACATCGCCGCCATCGGCATCACCAACCAGCGCGAGACCACCGTGGTGTGGGACAAGGCCACCGGGCAACCGATCCACAATGCGATCGTGTGGCAGTCGCGGCAGAGCCACCCGCTGTGCGAGCGGCTCAAGGCCGAGGGCCATGAACCGCTGATCCGGCAACGCACCGGGCTGGTGATCGACGCGTACTTCTCGGCCACCAAGATCCGCTGGATCCTTGACCATGTCCCCGGTGCGCAGGCGCGCGCCGAGCGCGGTGAGCTGCTGTTCGGCACCATCGACACCTGGCTGGTCTGGAACCTCAGTGGCGGCCAGGCGCATGTCACCGATCCGAGCAATGCCGCACGCACCCTGCTGTTCGATATCCACGCGCGTCGCTGGGACGATGCGCTGCTGGCGCTGTTCAATATTCCGCGCGCGATGCTGCCCGAGGTGCGCAGCTCCAGCGAGGTCTACGCCACCACCCGGTCGCAGTTTTTCTTCGACCAGCACATCCCCATTGCCGGCATCGCCGGCGACCAGCAGGCCGCGCTGTTCGGCCAGGCCTGCTTCGAGCCGGGCATGGCCAAGAACACCTATGGCACAGGCTGTTTCATGCTGATGAATACCGGCGACACGGCGGTGGAATCGCGCAACGGGCTGCTGACCACGCTGGCCTGGGGCATCGACGGCCGGGCCGAGTACGCGCTGGAGGGCTCGATCTTCGTCGCCGGTTCGGTCGTGCAGTGGCTGCGCGACGGATTGCGCATGTTCGGCAAATCCAGCGACTGCCAGGCCTATGCCGAGCGCGCCGAGGACAACGGCGGCGTGTACCTGGTGCCGGCCTTCGTCGGGCTGGGCGCGCCGTACTGGCGCAGCGATGTGCGCGGGGCGATGTTCGGCCTGACCCGTGGCACCACCAAAGAGCATTTCATCCGTGCGGCAGTGGAGTCGATGGCGTACCAGACCCGCGACGTGCTGGCGGCGATGCAGGCCGACGCCGGCATCGAGCTGAAGGAACTGCGCGCCGACGGCGGCGCGATCGCCAACGACTTCATGGCGCAGTTCCAGAGCGACCTCCTCGGCGTGCCGGTACTGCGCCCGCAGGTGGCCGAAACCACCGCGCTGGGCGCGGCCTATCTCGCCGGGTTGGCGACCGGTTTCTGGACCAGCCGCGCACAGATCGCCGACCAGTGGGCCGTGGACCGCCGCTTCCAGCCGCAGATGGCGGCGGAGCGCCGCGAGGCGCTGTATGCCGGCTGGCAGCAGGCGGTGGAAGCAACGATGGGCTTCCGGGTCACCGCGCCGCTGTAGTGCCGGCCGTTGGCCGGCCCTCTCCCTCACCCACCGGCATCAGAACGCCGGCAGCACCGCGCCCTTGTACTTCTCGGCGATGAAGGCCTTCACTTCCGGGCTGGTCAGTGCCTTGGCCAGCTTCTGCACCCGCGCATCGTCCTTGTTGTCCGGACGCGCGACCAGGAAGTTCACGTACGGCGACTCCTTGCTTTCGATCGCCAGCGCGTCCTGGGTCGGGTTGAGCCCGGCATCCAGCGCGTAATTGGTGTTGATCAGGGCCAGGTCGACCTGGTCGAGCACACGCGGCAGCATCGCCGAATCCAGCTCGCGGAACTTGAGCTGCTTCGGGTTGGCGATGATGTCGCGCTGGGTGGCCAGGGCGTTGGTCGGATCCTTCAGGGTGATCAGGCCGGCCTTGTGCAGCAGGATCAGCGCGCGGCTGTTGTTGCTGGGATCGTTGGGAATCACTACGTCCGCACCGGTGGGCACCTCGTCGAGCGTCTTGAAGCGGCGCGAGTAGGCGCCGAACGGCTCGATGTGCACGCCGATCACCTTGACCAGGTCGGTCTTGCGGTCGCGGTTGTAGGCATCCAGGTAGGGCTCGGTCTGGAAGTAGTTGACGTCCACCTGCTTCTGCACGAGCTGGTCGTTGGGCTGCACGTAGTCGTTGAACACGCGCACGTCCAGTTCCAGCCCTTCCTTGGCCAGGATCGGCTTGACCTGGGCCAGGATCTCGGCGTGCGGAACGGCGGTGGCGGCCACCACCAGCTTCTGCGCATCGCCGCCGGATTTACCGCAGGCGGCCAGGGCCAGCGACGCGGCCAGCAGCGGGAGCAACAGGTACTTTTTCATGGGGGGACGATCCGGGGGCTGCGATAGCCCTCAACCATACCGCAGGCGCCGGCCACACGGGTACCGGGTCCACATGACGGTGAGGCATGAGCGGCGGCCGCCCCGGGCGGGTGCGACGGCCGCAGGTGGCCTTACTCGTAGTTGCTCAGGGCCAGCGCGAGCAGGGCCTTGGCCTGTTCGCGCAGCACCGTAGGCTCGATGATCTCGGCATCCGAGCCGTAGTGCAGCACGTCCATCAGCAGCTCGCGGGAGACGCTGTACGGCACCTTCAGTTCGTAGCGGCCATCCGGCAGGAACCGGCCCTGCTGCTTGGAATGCCAGTGTTCGTCGGCCACCCAGCGCGCCGCCTTGGCGCTGAACACGATGGTGGCCCAGCCCTTGGGGGCGCCGGAGAAGATGCCGTAGCTCGCCCCGAGCTGCTCGTCCAGCTCGCTGTCGTCCACGTCGCGGGCCACGGTATCGACCACCCGCGCCTTGTAGATGCGGTCCACGGCGAAGCTGCGCAGGCCCTCGCGCCCGTGGTCCCAGGCATCCAGGTACCAGTTGTCGCGGTAGTGGGTCATGCGCTGCGGGGAGACGGTGCGCTTGGTGGCTTCGTCGGTGGAGCGGGCGCGGTACTCGAACGCCAGCTGCTTGCGTTCCAGCACTGCCGAGGCCACCGCACGGAAGCTGGCCTCGTCGAATTTGCGGCCGCGGTGCGGAATCACCCGCACCCGGTCCACCGGCCAGGTCGACACCCCGGCCTGCGCGGCCAACAGGCCCTCGATGCGCTGCTGCAGGGGCGCCAGCACCGAGGACAACACGCCGCCGCCGGTACGCGCCAGCAGGTGCTGGGAGGCCAGCAGCGCGTGCAGTTCTTCGGAGCTGAGCCACAACCCGGGCAGCTCGAAGCGGTCGCTTTCATCGGCCTGGTAGCGGAAGCCGGCCTCGCCGTCGCCCTCCACCGGGGCCATCAGCGCATCGCGCAGGAAGGCCAGGTCGCGATACACCGTGGCGCGGGAACACGCCAGTTTCTCCTGCAGCGTCGCCACCGTCACCGGGTAGCGGGCGGACTTGAGCAGGCGATGCAGGGCGTTGATGCGTTCATATCGGTCCATGAGCCGATTATGTCCGAGTCGCCGTCGTTGTGGCGGCATCCACGGCATCTTCGGCTATCGTGGTGCCCCCTGCCCGGCCGCCCCCACCATGTCGTCGCCCGTCCTGCGCCTGTTCCCCGTCGCCCTGCTCGCCCTGCTGCTGGGGGGATGCGACCGCACCGCCGAGCCGGCCGCCCCCGCCCCATCGCTGGCCGCACCGGTACCGGCGGCCGATCCGGCCGGCGAGGTGCTCGCCGCCAGCCGCCGGTTCGGTCAGCTGCGCAGCTTCCAGGCCCGCATGCAGATGCAGGGGCCACGCGCACTGGAGGCGCGGATGGACTTTGTCGCACCGGACCGGTATCGCCTGACCACCGACGCGGGTGCGCAGACCATCATCGGCGACACCTTCTTCCTGCAGCGCGATGGCGAGGTCCGCCAGGTACCGGTGCCCCCGGGGCTGCTGGCGCAGTGGCGCAATCCGCTGCCGCCCGATCTGGCACCGGCGCAGCTGCAGGTGGAGGCAATGGGGAACGACCGCATCGACGGCCAGGTCGCGCGCAAGTACCGCGTCCGCCATGCCACCGCAGCGCCGGACGGCATGCTGTACTGGATCAACGCGCAGGGGCTGCCGGTGCGCATCCAGCGCCAAGGACAGACCCAGGGACAGGCCTTCGACATCACCGTGTCGTACGCGCGCTTCGACGATCCGACCCTGCGCGTCGATCTACCCTGAACAGGCGGAAAGGCCGAACGTCTGCTAAAGCCGGGGCACGGGCGCAGATGTCGCGCTGAACGCTTCAAGTATCATCACCGGCCTGTCCCTCCCCCTGTCCGATCCGGAGAACCGTTGATGTCCCTGCGCGTCTCGTTGCTTGTTCCCCTGCTGCTCTGCGCCCCGGTGGCCTGGGCGGAAGACGTTTCCGAGCTGGCCGCGATGACCTCGCCCTGGAGCGGCAGCGGCGGCGAACTGGGCTTTGCCTCGGCCCGCGGCAACAGCAACACCGAGAGCGCCAACGGTCGCCTGCGCCTGCGCTACACCGATGACGACTGGGTGCACAGCATGGACCTGTTCGGCCTGCGCTCGCGCTCGGAGTACACCGAAACCAACGATGACGGCAGCACCGTGCGCCGCCGCAACACCACCGCCAACCGCTACACCGGCAGTGCCGGCAGCGCGCTGCAGCTGGGCGAACACCGCCAGCTCACCGCCACCGTGCGTTACGAGCGCGACGACTTCGCCACCTACGACCGCCAGAGCTCGTTCGGTCTCGGTTACGGTACCCGCGTGGTGGACAGCGACCGCTTCTACATCGACGCGCAGATCGGCCCCGGTGTGCGCCGCACGCACAATACCGAGAACGATGAAACCCGCACCGGCCTGATCGGCCGCGGCCTGTTCGACGTCAAGTACACGCTGACCCCCAATACCGACCTGGTCAACACGCTGCTGGTCGAGTCGGGCTCGTACAACACCTTCGGCCAGAACGATTTCGGCGTGTCGGTCAGCATGAACGAGCACCTGGCGCTGAAGGCCGGCTGGCAGGCCCGTTACAACAGCGACGTCGCCGAAGACAAGCGCAAGACCGACACGCTGACCACCATGAACGTGGTCTACAAGTTCAAATAACCGGCGCGAAGCGCACCGCAACGTAGCGCCGGCCTCTGGCCTGCGCTTCTGTCCGCGGCAGGTACCGACCGTTGGTCGGTACGCGCTAGACCGCGAGGAGTTCGCCCGCGCCGCCGTCCAGCAGCCCCTGTGCCACCGCTTTTCCGAGTGCGTCCGGGTCGCTGCCCGGGCCGCGCGCTTCGGCGCGGATCAGGCGGCCATCGGCCACGCCGCCGACCAGCCCCTGCAGGAACAGGTCCTCGCCATCCCATTGTGCGAAGCCGGCCACCGGCACATGGCAGCTGCCGTGCAGCGCTCGGTTCATCGCACGCTCGGCCTCCACGCAGGCGCGGGTGCGGGCATCGTCCAGCGCGGCGAACAGCGCCATCACCTGCGCATCCTCGCCATTGCATTCCACCGTGACCGCGCCCTGCGCCGGGGCCGGCAGCCACGCCGGTGCGGCGAGCCGGGCCACGATCCGCCCGCCCAGGCCCAACCGCTCCAGCCCGGCCACGGCCAGCACGATCGCGTCGTAGCCGCCGTTGTCGAGCTTGGCCAGGCGGGTATTGACGTTGCCGCGCAGGTCCAGCAGTTCCAGGTCCGGACGCAGCGCGCGCAGCTGCGCCTGGCGGCGCAGCGAGGAAGTCCCCACGCGCGCACCGATCGGCAGGGCCTCGAGCGAGGCGTACAGGTTGGAGATGAAGCCGTCGGCCGGATCATGACGGGTCAGCATCGCCGGCAGCGCGAACGGCGCGTCCAGTTCCATCGGCACGTCCTTGAGCGAATGCACCGCGCAGTCGGCCTCACCGCGCAGCATCGCCAGCTCCAGTTCCTTGAGGAACAGGCCCTTGCCGCCGATGGCGGCCAGCGAGCGGTCCAGCACCTCATCGCCGCGCGTGCTCATCGGCACCAGCACCACGTCCAGGCCGGGATGCGCCTGGCGCAGGCGATCGGCGACATGTTCGCTCTGCCACAGGGCAAGCGGGCTCTTTCGGGTGGCGATGCGCAGGGTCTTCATGGCGCCATTATGTCAAAGCCGGCCATGCGTACCGACCCACGGCCGGTACGCCGTTGCGGCATCACAGGTGTTTGAGGTCCTGCTTGATGCTGGCCACGCAGCGGCGGCTCACTTCCAGCGGCTGCTTGCCGTGGCGGAGCACGGCCTGCACCTGGCCGGCGCCGTTGCGGCGCAGCTCCATCAGTTCATGGCGGGCGACCAGGCAGTTGCGGTGGATGCGCACGAAGCGCGTGGTGAACTCCTCCTCCAGCGACTTCAGCGACTCCTCGATCAGGTCCTCGCCGCGTGCGTGGTGGACCACCACGTACTTTTCCTCGGCCTGCAGGTAGTGGATGTCGTCGATCGGGATCAGCCGCAGGCTGCCGCGCAGTCGCGCGCACAGCAGGGTACGGGCCTGCTGGCTGGCTGCCACGGGTTGGCCGCCGCGGCCGGCCAGGAAGGTACGTGCGCGTTCCAGCGCGGCGGCCAGCCGCTCGGGGCGCACCGGCTTCATCAGGTAGTCGATGGCGGCCGCCTCGAACGCGGACAGCGCGTGCGCGTCGTAGGCGGTACAGAACACCACCGCCGGGCGCGGATCGAAGGTGGCCAGGTGGCGGGCCGCTTCCAGCCCGTCCAGCCCCGGCATGGCGATGTCCAGCAGCACCAGGTCCGGCTGCAGGTCGGCGCAGGCATGCAGGGCCTGTTCGCCGTTCTCCGCCTCGGCCACGACCTCGACCCCGGCCTGTTCGGCCAGCAGTGACCGCAGCCGTTCGCGGGCCAACGGTTCGTCGTCGGCGATGACCACTTTCAAGACAGCATCCTCATGGAATCGGGACCGTGATGTCGCAAGCATAGTAGCCGTCGCTCCATCCTCCCGTCATCCGCGCGCCCGGCCCGAAACGCCAGGCCAGGCGGTGCGCGATGCTGCGCTGGGCGTGGCCGGCGCCGTGCGCCAGCGGCAGGCTGCGCGCGCTCGGGTCGGGGGCCGGATTGTGCACGCGGATGTGCAGCTGCTGGGCCTGTACGTGCAGGCCGATGACGATGGTGCCCCCGGCCGGCAACCGCGAGATGCCGTGCAGCACCGCGTTCTCCACCAGCGGCTGCAGCACCAGGCGCGGCATCGGCAGATCCCACGGCAGCGGTTCCTCGCGCTGCCACTGCACCTGCAGGCGCTCGCCGAGGCGCAGCGATTCAATCGAGAGATAGCGTTCGGCCAGCTCACATTCCTCGCGCAGGGTGGCATCGCCCTCGCCCGCCCCGAGCGCGGCCCGGAACAGATCGGACAGGTCCAGCACCGCCCGTTCGGCCACCTCCGGATCGCGGCGCAGCAGGCCGGCGATGAGGTTCATGCTGTTGAAGAGAAAGTGCGGGCGGATCCGCGCCTGCAGCGCATCGGCCTGCGCGCGTGCGTTGGCCATCACCTGCGCGCTCCAGCGGTCGCTGACATAGAAATAGCGCAGGGCCAGCGCCACCATCAGCGCGGTGATCGCCGCGCTGCCCAGGGTGAAGCGCCAGAAGCCGACGCCGCTGGCAAAACTGCTGCCGCCCAGCGCGTTGTACAGCCCATGCACGATGCCGGCGCAGGCACTGGCGATCACCGCGGTCATCGCCACCGCCAGCAGCGTGCCGGGCAGCTCGGGAAGCCGCGACAGCGCCTGCCGGGCGCTGCACAGGCAGACGGTGGCCGCGAGCGCCAGCCACAGGGCGAAGCCGCTGGCGCTGAGAAAGTCCGACAGCGACCACTGCCGGCTGCCGTCGGGTGCCAGCGCCACCACCAGCACCACCAGCTCGGCCAGCCCCAGCATCGCCGCCAGCCGCGGCAGGCGGCACAGCTCGGGCAGCCACGGCAGCTGGCGCGGGTCGCTCATCGGCTCAAGCGGCCTGGAACCGCGCGTCCAGCCAATCGCCCAGGGCCTGCAGCTCGTCGCCGCAGACTTGGTGGGCCATCGGATAGGAATGCCATTCCAGCGGGAAGCCCAGCGCGGTGAGCGTCTGTGCGGTATGGGCGGCGATGGGCTGCGGAATGACCGGGTCCTGCGCGCCGTGGGCCATGAACACCGGCGGCCGGATGCCGTCCGGCACGCGCTGCGCGGCAGCCGTCTCCGGATCGGGCAGGTAGGTCGACAGCGCGATCAGACCGGCCAGCGGGCGGGTCCGGCGCAGCGCGGCGCTGAGGATGATGGCGCCGCCCTGCGAGAAGCCGGCCAGCAGGATCCGCTCGGCCGGAATGCCCCGGGCGATTTCGTCCTCGATCAGGCCGTCCAGCGCCAGCACCGAGGCGTCCACGCCGGCGGCGTCGGCACGCGAGCGGAAGTCCATGCTGACGATGTCGTACCAGGCGCGCATCGGCACGCCGTTGTTGATCGTGATCGGCTGCACCGGCGCATGCGGGAACACGAAGCGGATCGCCGGCCAGTGCGGGCGAAGCAGTTCGGGAACGATCGGGGCGAAATCATGGCCGTCAGCGCCCAGTCCATGCAGCCACAGCACCGCCCATTGCGGGTCGGTGCCGGTTTCATTGATGACGGCTTCCAAGCGGTGCGGCATGCGGCAACTCCAGAACATTGGCGCCGCATTATGCGCACAACTCACCGCGGCGCAGCGTTCTCCAGCGCCGCCCGACGCAGTTGCGCGGCGCGCACCAGCACCGGCGGCGGGGCCAGTTCCTCGGGGATGTCCATCAGGCCCCAGCGGTGCAGCAGGTCGCCGGCACGGCGGCCGGAGGTCAGCGCCACCACCGGTACGGCCAGCACCATGCCGATCACCACCGGGGCCATCCACGCCGCCAGCGACGGCGACACCGCGTAGGCGAGCGCGCCCATGAACAGCCCGAACACGCTCAGGCCGCCGTAGCCGCGGATCAGGGCGGGCCAGGAGACGCCGCCGTCGTCGCGCTGCTGTGCATCCCAGCCCGAATCCTTGCCGGCCAGCACTTCGGCCACGCCGCGCGACTGCACATACATCACCACCGGTGCCATCAGGGCGGCCAGCACGGTTTCCAGCAGCATCGAGATCAAGGCACGCAGGGCGCCGCCGCAACCACGCCGTTCCACCGGGTCCAGCAGCATGGCCAGGTAACCCAGCACCTTGGGCGCCAGCAGCACGACCATCGTGATGGCGAACATGCGCACCACTTTTTCTTCGTCCTGGTGCCGCCAGTACTGGCCCGGCGACAGGTGCAGCAGCGCGTTGAAGTCGATGCCCCCCTGGAACAGCGGGATCGCGATGCCGATCAGCATCAGCATCGCCCACATCGGCGCGGTGAAGTAGTGACCGATGCCGATCATCATGTGCATGCGGCTGACCCAGTGCAGGCCCCTGGAGCCGACCACCTTGGCGTGCTGCAGGTTGCCCTGGCACCAGCGGCGGTCGCGCACCAGCATGTCGGTCAGCGTGGGCGGGCCTTCCTCGTAGCTGCCCTTGAGGTAGGGCACCATGTGGGTGGCCCAGCCGCCACGGCGCATCAGCGCGGCCTCGACGAAATCATGGCTGAGCACATGCCCGCCGAACGGCTGGCGGCCCGGGAGCGGCGGCAGGCCGGCGTTCTCGGCAAAGGCCTCGGTGCGGATGATCGCGTTGTGGCCCCAGTAGTTGCTTTCGGCGCCATGCCACCAGGCCACGCCGCGGCCGATCACCGGCCCGTACACGCGCCCGCCGAACTGCTGCATGCGCGCGAACAGCGTGCGCCCGCCGATCACCGCCGGCAGCGTCTGGATCAGGCCGACGTCCGGGTTGTGTTCCATGCCGGCCACCAGACGCACGATGGTGTCGCCGGTCATCAGGCTGTCGGCATCCAGGATCAGCATCTGCGGGTAGCCGCCACCGAAGCGGCGCACCCAGTCGGCGATGTTGCCGGCCTTGCGCCCGCTGTTGTCGCCACGGCGACGGTAGAACAGCCGGTCGTGGCCCTGCACCGCATCGCGGAGTGCCTCGAACGCCTGCTCTTCGGCCGCACCGATGTCCTCGCGGCGGGTATCGCTGAGCACGTAGAAGTCGAACTGCGCCAGTTGCCCGGTCGCGGCGACCGACTCGTAGATCGCCTGCAGCCCGGCCAGCAGGCGGCGCGGATCTTCGTTGTAGGTGGGCATCAGCAGCGCGGTGCGGGTATGCACCTGCGGCAACGGCTCATCCGGATCGATACCCAGCTTGTAGCCGCGATCGAACACCGCGGTCAGGAAGCCTGCCACGGCGCCGGCAAAGGACAGCGCGATCCACGCGAACAGCGCCACGAACAGGCACAGCAGGCAGGCCTCCAGCACGGTGACGCCGTTCACCGCGAGCACCTTCCACATCATCATGGTGGCGGCGATGGTCATCGCCGCGGTGCCGCCGAGGATGTAGAAGCGGCGCAGCGCCATCAGACGCGGCGCGGTGCGCTGGCGCGGCACCTGCAGGCGTCCCTCGCGGAACGACTGCTCGGGCATGGCCATCGGCGTTTCCACCGGCAGCACCGCCCGCCCGGCGTCCACAACGGCGTTGAGGGTCTGCGTGGTCATGCGCGGCGTCCCGTGGTGGGGCGTGCCAAGCCGGGCGAACCCGGTACGAAGTGGATCATCCCGATCCCGGCGCGCCCAGCGGCGCGATTGCGTCCTGCCTGCGTGGACCGGCAACCGGTACGCAGCTGATGTCTGTCACTACCGGAACCCACGAACTCTCCAACAGGCTTGAGGCGAAAAATGCGGCTCAGTCTATGAGGCCAAATGTAAGCCGGGTGCGAAGGCACAGCCCCCTGATTTCTCCCCATTCAGCCAAGCCACCCGGCGACCGGGAGGCGCCGATCGCGACATATGGTCGCAGCCCTTGTGCCACGGGGATTTCCCCATTCATTTTGTAAACGGGCATCATTCGCATCGTCAGGACGGTATGCGACCGCCGCAGCGCCCAGCCACCCGCGCCGGGTCGTTCCGTGCGCAGTTTCTGCCGGAAGGTTCGCTTTCGTTTTCGCTGTACAGCGCACGTCGTGGCCCACCGGGTCACCACACCCCACGCGGGCGGGCGTACTTCCCTACCGAACCGCGCGTTTCTGACGGCCACGCACTGCATGCGCCGACCCGGTCGGGCGGCGCGTGGGCAATGGGTGTATCAGCGCAGCTCGGGGTCGGGCGTGACCAGCGCGGCAGCGGCGATGGCCAGGGCGCGCGAGGCCGCCTGCGTCAATTGTTGCTGGGCCAGCAGCTGCTGGGCCTGGGTCGCTACCGGGCACGGTGCGATCGGGCGATTGGCGGGGCCCGCGCCGTGGCGCGAGGAAGTACTCGACATGGTCTCCGTGTCCTGTGTCCTGCGGTCGTTCCCGACGGCATCCGCCGAGGGGATTGCGCACCCTATCTGAAAATTCGCCGCAATGTGTGACGGTTCATGCGCGACGATTTTCCGACACGTCCGCGTCGATACACTGGCGTACTGTCATTAACGAAAGCTATGATGAAAGCGTTTACAACCTAGAAAAATGGATATGGACTCCTTCAACACCTCGCAGTACAGCCCCAAGTGGCAGCTCCGTTTCAACTTCTTCGAGAAGCACGGCGCGCCCAACGCCCCGGGCTTCAAGGACGCACTGCAGAAGCTGCCGTTCGGCGAAAAGGTGAAGATCAACTTCAACTTCTTCGCGTTGTTCTTCACCTGGATCTACCTGTTCATCCTCGGCCTGTGGCGCAAGGCCATCGTGGTCCTCGCCGTGACCGTGGCGCTGTACGTGGTGGCGATGATCCTGCCGGGCTTCATCGGCCGTACGCTGCTGTTGATCTGGTCGCTGCTGATCGCGATCACGACCAACTACGCGTATTACCTGGATCGGGTGAAGGGCAACACCAGCTGGAACCCCTTCGAAGGTCTGCGCTGGTAATCGGCGCACTGCACGACCCTCTGGGCCCGGTCATCGACCGGGCCTTTTTTTGTTCTTCGCCCGCCGCGCAGGATGCGGTTTTCTGGCGCCACCGCCCCGCGCGCCATCAACGCGGCGATCGCTTGACGCCCGCGCCGGCCGAGTCCGGCAGGTGCAGCGCCGGCACCACCTGCCCGTCTTCCTTGATGAAATCCGTCAGCAGCGGCGGCAGCAGTGCCAAGACCGCTTCGGAGGGCCGGGCCAGGCAGACACCACGCGCTGTCTCGACGAAGGGGCGGTTGATCAGGATCGGGTGCGCGAGCATCGCATCGAGCAGGTGGTTGTCATCCAGCTGCAGGTCGTCCAGGCCCAGCGCGGCGTACGGCGGCACGTTCTGCCGCAGCGCCTGGCGCACGTCCAGACCCGCGCGCTGGATCAGCGAGACCAGCCGTTCGCGCGTCGGCGGCGTCACCAGGTACTCGATCACATGCGGCTCGATCCCGACATGGCGGATCAACGCAAGCACGTTGCGCGAGGTGGCGCAGGCAGGATTGTGGAAGACGGTGGCCTTCATTGCGCGCCCCCGGCCGGCGGCGATGGTGCGGCGACGGCACCGGCGGCTACCGCCAGAGCGTGCGCCGCCGCGATGTCCCTGCGTTCGCTGTAACGGCTGGTGAGGTAGTCGGTACGACCCCGCACGAGCAGCGTGAACTTGACCAGCTCCTCCACCACATCGACCACGCGGTCATAGTAGGACGAGGCGCGCATCCGGCCCGCCTCGTCGAACTCCTGCCAGACCTTGGGCACCGAGGACTGGTTGGGGATGGTGACCATGCGCATCCAGCGACCGAGCATGCGCAGCGCGTTGACCACGTTGAACGATTGCGAGCCACCACAGACCTGCATGACCGCCAGCGTGCGGCCCTGCGTCGGGCGCACGCTGCCCTCGGACAGCGGCAGCCAGTCGATCTGGTTCTTGAACACCGCGCTCATGCTGCCGTGGCGTTCCGGGCTGATCCATACCTGCCCTTCGGACCACTGCGACCAGGCACGCAGCTGCTGCACCTGCGGATGGTCGGCACCGACGGCATCGCACATTGGCAGCGCGTGCGGATCGAAGACCCGCACCTCGGCGCCGAAGTGCTGCAGCAGGCGCTCCACTTCGCGTGCGAGCAGCCGGCTGTAGGACTGCGGCCGCAGCGACCCGTACAGGATCAGGATCCGCGGCGGGTGGTCGCTGCCTTCCAGGCGCAACGCGTCCAGATCGGGCGAAGGGGCCGCGGCAGCGGTCAGGTGGGGAAGGCGGGACATGGTGGCGTTGCTCCGTCGCTATTGTTCGACTATTCTAGAAACATGGAACATAAAACCGCAACCACCGCCCTCGCTGCCCTGGGCCACGCCACCCGCCTGAGCGTGTTCCGCCTGCTGGTCCAAGCGGGCCACAGCGGCCGCCTGGCCGGGGAGATCGCCGCCGATCTCGCGCTGCCCGGCGCCACCCTCTCCTTCCATCTCAAGGAACTGGCCGCTGCAGGGCTGGTCACGGCCGAAGCCCGGGGCCGCAGCATCTGCTACCGCGCCGACTTCGACGCGATGAACGGCCTGATCGGCTACCTGACCGAAAACTGCTGCGCCGGCGACGCCACCTGCGGACCGGATGTCCGCTGCACGCCGACGCCATGACGCCTGCGCCTGCCCAGCGCCTGTCCTTCCTGGACCGTTGGCTGACGCTGTGGATCTTCGCGGCGATGGCGCTCGGCATCGCACTGGGCACCTGGTTCGAGGGCCTGCCCGCCGCCCTGGATGCCCTCACCATCGGCAGCACCAACATCCCCATCGCGATCGGCCTGATCCTGATGATGTATCCCCCGTTGGCGAAGGTGCGCATGGATACCCTGCCCACCGTGTTTGCCGACAGGCGCGTGCTGCTGCTGTCGCTGGTGCAGAACTGGGTGGTCGGGCCGGTGCTGATGTTCGCGCTGGCCGCGCTGCTGCTGCGCGACCATCCGGATTACATGACCGGCCTGATCCTGATCGGGCTGGCGCGCTGCATTGCGATGGTACTGGTCTGGAACCAGCTCGCGCGCGGGGACAACCAGTACGTCGCCGGCCTGGTCGCGTTCAATTCGCTGTTCCAGATCGCCTTCTTCAGCCTGTACGCGTGGCTGTTCCTGACGGTACTGCCGCCGCTGTTCGGCCTGGAACGCAGCGTCATCCATGTCAGTACCTGGACCATCGCCGGCGCGGTGCTGGTGTACCTGGGCATTCCGTTCGCGGCGGCGTGGCTGGGGCGGGTGCTGCTGACCCGGATGCGCGGTGCGCACTGGTACGAAACGCGCTTCCTGCCCGCAATCAGCCCGCTGACCCTGGCCGCGCTGCTGTTCACCATCGTGCTGATGTTCAGCCTCAAAGGCAGTGATGTTCTGCGCCTGCCCCTGGATGCGCTTCGCATCGCCCTGCCGCTGACGCTCTACTTCCTGCTGCAGTTCCTGATCAGCTTTTTCATGGCCCGGTGGATCGCGAAGGACTATCCGCGTACCACGGCCATCGCCTTCACCGCCACCGGCAACAACTTCGAACTGGCGATCGCGGTGGCCATCGCCTCCTTCGGCCTGGCCTCGCCGGTCGCATTCGCGGCGGTCATCGGGCCGCTGGTGGAGGTGCCGGTGCTGATCCTGCTGGTCCACCTGTCGCTGTGGCTGGGGCGTCTCAGCCCAGCGTCAGGCTCCCGTGCCACAGCCCCCATACCCCGCACAGCGCCACCACCAGCACGCACCCGGCAATCCCCCACTCCACCGGGGTGAACACCGGCTGCCCGTGCTGCCGCTTGGCCAGCGCGAACATGAGCATGCCCGGCGCGTACAGCAGCGCCGACAGCATCACCTGCGCCACGCCGCCGGCATACACCAGCCACACCGCGTACAACGTGGCCAGCAGCGCCACGATCAGGTCGCGCCAGCGCGATGCAGCGGGTTCGGCGTAGCCATCGCCGCGCCACGCGATCAACACCCCGTAGCCGGCCGAGAACAGGTACGGCACCAGTGCCATCGAGGCGCCGAGCAGCACCAGGCTGGTGTAGGTGCCGGCACTGAACAGGGTGATCACCAGGAACAGCTGGATCAGCCCGTTGGTGAGCCACAGCGCGTTGGCCGGCACGTCGTTGGCGTTCTGCCGGGCCAGGAACGCGGGCATGGTGCCGTCGCCGGCCGCCGCGTACAGCACCTCGGCACACAGCAGCACCCAGGCCAGCAGCGCGCCCAGCACCGACACGATCATGCCGATGATGATCAGGGTGGCGCCCCACGGGCCGACGATCGCCTCCAGCACGAATGCCATCGAGGGGTTGTGCAGGTGTGCCAGCTTCTCGTGGCCGAGCACGCCCATCGACAACAGATTGACCAGCATCAGCAGCGCCAGCACGCACAGGAAGCCGATCACGGTGGCACGCCCGACGTCGGCACGCTTCCCGGCGCGCCGCGAGTAGATGCTGGCGCCCTCGATACCGATGAACACCCACACGGTGATCAGCATCATCCCGCGCAGCTGTTCGCCCAGGCTGCCCAGCGTGGCGGTGCCCCAGAAGTCGCCGGTGAAGATGTCGGCCTTGAAGCCGATCGCGGCGATGATCAGAAACACCACGATCGGCACGATCTTGGCCACGGTCACCACCGCGTTGACCAGTGCCGCCTCGCGGATGCCGCGCAGGATCATCGTGTGCATCGACCACAGCAACACCGATGCGCAGGCCACCGCCTGCCAGGTATTGCCTTCGCCGAAGGCCGGCACGAAGTAGCCCAGGCCACTGAAGATCAGCACGAAGTAGCTGACGTTGCCCAGCAGCGAGCAGACCCAGTAGCCCCAGGCCGAGGAGAACCCGATGTAGTCGCCGAACCCGGCCTTGGCGTACGCGTAGATGCCGGTGTCCAACCCGGGCTTGCGGTTGGCCAGGTTCTGGAACACGAACGCCAGCATCAGCATGCCCAGCCCGCTGATCGCCCAGCCGATCAGCGCGGCCCCGGGCCCGGCGCTGCGTGCGATGTTCTGCGGCAGCGAGAAGATGCCGGCCCCGATCATCGAGCCGACCACCAGCGCGGTCAATGCGGAGAGACCGAGGCGGTCGGAGGACGCTGTCATGGCGGTGTCGGCGCGGTCATGGGCATGCCCGCAAGTCTAGGACCGCCGGATGATTCCAGGGTGAAGCGCGCCGGTGCCGGCATGCGCGGCCGCGCATGCCGGCTGGTGGCCTCACACCACCGCGTGCGCGCGCCCGCCGGCACGCTGCACCGGTGCGGCCGGCGCCTGCAGGCGGAAGATCGATACTACAGTGCCCAGCTGCTGCGCCTGCTCTTCCATCGCGCGTGCCGCCGCCGTCGCTTCTTCAACCAGCGCGGCGTTCTGCTGCGTGGTTTCGTCCATCTGGGTGATGGTCTGGTTGACCTGCTCGATGCCGGCCGACTGTTCCTTCGAGGCCGCCGAGATTTCGGCCATGATGTCGTTGACCCGGCGCACGCCGCTGACGATGTCGTCCATCGTGCGGCCGGCGGTCTGCACCAGCACCGAGCCCTGGCTGACCTGCTCGACCGAATCGTCGATCAGCGTCTTGATCTCCTTGGCGGCGCCGGCCGAGCGCTGCGCCAGCGCGCGCACTTCCGAGGCGACCACCGCGAAACCGCGCCCCTGCTCGCCCGCACGCGCCGCTTCCACCGCCGCGTTCAGGGCCAGGATGTTGGTCTGGAACGCGATGCCGTCGATGACCGTGATGATCTCGGCGATGCGCTTGGAGGACGCTTCGATGCCGGCCATCGTGGTCACCACCTGGCCCACCACCAGGCCGCCCTGCGAGGCCACCTCGGCAGCGCCTGCGGCCAGCTGGTTGGCCTGGACGGCATGGTCGGTGTTCTGGCGCACGGTGGACGTCAGCTCTTCCATCGATGCGGCGGTTTCCTCCAGGCTGGCCGCCTGCTGCTCGGTGCGGCGCGACAGATCGCTGTTGCCCGAGGCGATCTCGCCGGCGGCCAGGTTGATGCTGTCGGTGGCCTGCTGGATACGGCCGACGATGTCGGTGAGCTGGCTCACGGTGGTATCGGCATCGTCGCGCATGCGGGCGAACACACCGTGGAACTCACCGTGCATGCGCGCGGTCAGGTCACCCGCCGCGATCGCCTGCAGCAGGTCGGAAATCTGCTGCAGGTTGTCGTCGCTCACCTGCATCATCGTGTTGAGGTTCTCCACCATCAGGCGGAAATCGTGGTCGAAGCGCACCACGTCACCGCGCTGGCTGAAGTCGCCGATCGCCGCAGCACCGGCCAGATCCTGGATCTGCGTGTTGATCGCGCGCAGGTTGCCCTTGGTGGTGTCCATCGCCGCGGTGAACGCGGCCTGCTCGCCGGGCAGGCGGTCCATGTCCGGGGTCAGGTCGCCGACCGCATAGCGCTGCATCACCTCGACCAGGCGTCGGGTCACGCCGATGTTGGCGCCCACCAGGTGGTTGGTGTCGTGCACCATGCGGCCATACGCGCCGGGGAAGCCCTCGGCATCCATGCGGTAGCTCAGTTCGCCGGCCTCGTGGCGCTGTGCCATCTCGGCCTGGGCGGTCATCACTGCCTGCAGCTGGTCGCGCATGCGCTGCATCGACTGCAGCAGGCGGCCCACTTCGTCATCGCGCACCGCCGGCAACGGCGTATCCAGGCGTCCATCGGCGACCTCGGCCGACAGCCGCACCGCATCGGCCAGCGGGCGGATCGCCTGGCGGCGCAGCAGCACATAGACGCTGCCGCTGAGCACCAGCGCCGCCCCCAGGCCCACCGCGAGGATGATCCAGAGCAGCGCGCGGGCCTGCGCGGTGATCAGATCGTGCGGCACGATCACGCCCAGCGCGAAGCGTTCCTGGCTGCCACCGATGCGCAGCGGCACGTACGCCTTGACGTTGCCGGCGGCGTCTTCGTGGAAATCCTCGTACGGCTTGTCCGCGGCAATCTGCGCCAGCAGCTGTCGGGTGGCCGCATCCTCACGGCGCGTGCCGATCTCCTTGGCGTCGGCGGCGGCCAGCACGATGCCGGCCGGCGAAATCAGCTCCACATGGCCCTCGCCCATCGGACGCAGCGCGGCCAGGCGCTCCTGCAGTGCGGCCAGGCCGAAGTCCACGGTCACCGCACCGAGGAAGGTGCCGTTGTCCAGCACCGGCGTGGACAGCGTGGTCATCAGCACCGGCTTGCCGCCGATCTCATAGCGGTACGGCTCGGCCACGGTGGGGCGCTTGAGCTCGCGCGGGCGCAGATACCAGTCGCCATCGCCGGGCACGTCGTAGCCCTTGAGCACGTCCTGCACCGGGGTGCCGTCCTGCCAGGCCCAGTAGCTCATGAAGCGGCCAGTGGCGTCGTGGGCCGGGGCATCGGCGAAGTCCGCATCCTTGCCGTCGAACGCCTGCGGCTCCCACAAGGTGCCCAACCCCACCCATTCCGGGTGCGAGTGCAGCTGCTGCTGGAGGATCTGCGCGGCGGTGGCGCGCGACAACGTACCGGCGGCGTGCTGCACCACCAGGCTGTCGGCCAACGCCTGGCTGGTGGCGAAGGCGGCGGAAAGGTCCGCGTTGACCCGGCGCGCTTCCGCATCGGCCTGGCTCTGCATGGTCCGCCGCGAAGACTCCACCAGCGCCTGGCTGGCTTCGCGGTAGCTGATGGCCGCAGTGACGCCGAAGCAGAGCATGGCGATCAGTGCGGTACCGAGCATCAGCCGGTTGGCGATGCTGCCGGGGCGCTTGGAAGCGGTCGAGCGGGACGCAGGCATGGGGGGCGGTTCCGGAAATAGGGTACGGGTCAGCGGACGCCATCAAGCGCCGCTACGGCATCGCGCAGTCCATTGCGGTCCGGCTCGGGGCGGTGACACTCACGCACCGGGCATTGAGCTGGATAACGGCCTTGCCGCGCCGATGTTTAGCCGCGTTTCCTGACCGGGTTCAGTGTCCGCCCGGTGGCGGCCCGTCCACGCCCGGTGTCCGCGCCAGGCGCTCGACCAGGGTCTGGCTGGCCGCATTGAGCCCGCGCACCTCGACCTGCGCGCCATGCGCACGCAGCCTGGCCACCACCCGTTCCAGCGCAGCCACCGCGCTGAGGTCCCAGAAGTGCGCGTTTGACAGGTCGATCGCCACGCGCGGCGGGACATGCTGCAGATCGAAACTGGCAGCGAACTGCCCGGCCGACGCGAAGAACACCTGCCCGGCAACGGTGTAGGTGCAGCTGCCATCGGCCTGCGCGACGGCCTGGACATCGAGCATCCGCCCGACCTTGCGCGCGAAGAACAGCGCCGACAGCAGCACCCCGGTCAGCACTCCCTTGGCCAGGTCGTGGGTGATCACGGTGACCACCACGGTGGCCACCATCACCAGCGACGAGCTCGTCGGGTGCAGCCGCAGTTCCTGGAACGAGCGCCAATGGAACGTGCCGATGCTGACCATGATCATCACCGCCACCAGCGCGGCCATCGGAATCTGCCGCACCCAGTGGGCGCCATAGACCACCAGCAGCAGCAACAGCACACCGGCGACCAGGCACGACAGCCGCCCGCGCCCGCCCGAGGACACGTTGATCACCGACTGCCCGATCATCGCGCAGCCGCCCATGCCGCCGAACAGCCCGGCGGTGATGTTGGCCAGCCCCTGTCCGGCGCATTCGCGGTTGCGCTGGCTGGGGGTGTCGGTCATGTCCTCGACGATCTGCGCGGTCATCATCGACTCCAGCAGGCCCACCACAGCCAGCGTCGCCGACACCGGCAGCAGCAGGCGCAGCGTGTCCCAGGTCAACGGGACATCCGGGAACAGGAACGTCGGCAGGCTGTCCGGCAGTGCGCCCATGTCGCCGACCGTGCGCACCTCCCAGCCAAGCCCGATCGACAGGGCGGTCAACACCACGATCGCCACCAGCGGCGACGGCACCGCACGGGTCAGCCGCGGCAGCAGGTAGATGATCGCCAGCCCGGCCGCGCACACCGCCCATACCTGCCAGGACCGCCCGATCAGCTCGGGCATCTGCGCCAGGAAGATCAGGATGGCCAGGGCGTTGACGAAACCGGTGATCACCGAGCGCGACACGAAGCGCATCAGCGCCCCCAGTTTCAATGCGCCGGCCACCACCTGCAGCAGGCCGGCCAGGATCGTCGCGGCCAGCAGGTACTGCAGGCCGTGGTCGCGGACCAGGTCGACCATCACCAGGGCCATCGCGCCGGTGGCCGCCGAAATCATGCCGGGGCGGCCGCCGGCGATGGCGGTGACCACCGCGATGCAGAACGACGCGTACAAACCGACCTTGGGGTCGACGCCGGCGATGATCGAGAAGGCGATCGCTTCGGGAATCAGCGCCAGCGCCACGACGGCGCCGGACAGCAGGTCGCCACGGATATTGCCGAGCCATTGCTGGCGCAGCGGATAGGAAACGGACATGGAAAAAACTCCACGCACCGGCGCGGCGCGCGGCGCGTTGTGTGATGAAAGCAAGGCACTCCCTGGACCCGGCACTGGCACGGGCGCGTCGTCAGCGCGTTGTCAGGGTGGCGTCATCACAGCAGGTCCGGCCCGGAGGCGAAAGCGGCGCGCAGGATACCGCAGCGTCGCCCGCCCCTCAATGCGGCGGGCGTTGACCTGTGCCGCCCGCATGCCCAGCATGGGCACCTGACCTGTTTCGGAGTGCACCATGTACGGATTGATCGGCAAGATGAAGACTGCGGCCGGCGAGCGCGATCGGGTGATCGCGCTCCTGCTGGACGGGACCGCCGCCATGCCCGGCTGCCTGAGCTACGTGGTCGCCACCGATCCCGCCGATCCGGACGCGATCTGGATCACCGAGGCGTGGGAAAGCGCCGAGCTGCACCGCGCCTCGCTTGCCCTGCCGGCCGTACAGGCCACCATCGCCCAGGCGCGGCCGATGATCACCGGCTTCGGCGAGCGCTTCGAGACCGCACCCGTCGGCGGGCACGGTCTGGTCACGGGCTGACGCGAGGCCGAGGAACGGCTGCGCAGGCCCCGCGCATCGTCGAGGTGCCGCGCCGGGCGCGGCGGGAGCGTCCGGCCGAGCCTGTCGTTGCCGCGCACTAACGCGTCAGCCAATCCACGATCAGGCCAGGCAGGAACACCATCGCGGCGACGACGGCCCCGAGTGCCAGCACCGCCTTCCACGTCAGCGGACGGCGCCGGGCCGAGCTGAAATGCAGCTGCAGATCGCGCAGCTCCGATGCCAGCGCGTACTGTTCGGCGGCCGTGCCAACCGCCCCCGCCCCCGCCGCCGCCAGCCGCTCCAGTTCACGGCAGCGTGCCATCGCCTCGCGTGCAGGCGTCTTCAGCAGAATCCGATGACGGATCTCGACCAGTTGCGAGGTGAGCGGCATCAAGGCCGTCGCGTAGCGGTCGGCCGGTGTCTGCTGCGCTGCCAACCGCGCCGCCTCCACATCGATTGCGTACTGCAGCGCATCGCGCTCGGCACGCAATTGGTTCAATGACGGTCCGCCCACACGCATCGCACGCTCCCCACGCGGTTGATCCCGCCCCCCGGCGGCTCGCCCATTCTAGGGCCGTGCCAGCGATCAGGGATGGAAGGCGTACACGAAGAAGTCGTCATCGCGCGCCCAGCCCAACCCTTCGTAGAGCTTCTGCGCGGGTATGTTGGTCCGCGCGGTCTGCAATTCCAGCCGGCCCGCGCCCCGTCGGCGCGCCTCCTCGACCGCCGCCAGCATCAACGCCCGTGCAGCCCCCTGCCGCCGCGCCGCGTGTGCGATGTACAGGTCGTACAGCACAAAGCTGCGCACGGCACTGACGGAGTCGAACAGGGGATAGAGCTGGGTGAACCCGACGAGCGCGCCCGATGCATCCACGGCAACCAGCACCAGCGAAGATCCCTCTTCCAGGCGTTCGCGCATGAACGCCGTCGCCAGCGGCAGATCGGCAGGCTGCGCGTAGAACTGCCGGTAGGCATCGAACAGCGGCGCCACCTGCGGCAGG
This sequence comes from Stenotrophomonas sp. GZD-301, assembly GCF_049310345.1. NCBI lineage: Bacteria > Pseudomonadati > Pseudomonadota > Gammaproteobacteria > Lysobacterales > Lysobacteraceae > Stenotrophomonas > Stenotrophomonas sp. GZD-301. Next base: position 29,162 of record NZ_JBMOWY010000041.1, read on the forward strand.
TCCGAAGGCGTTGCGATGCGGATGTCCAGTGCCATTGAAACGCTCCTTGTGTGCTGCGCTGTTGGTTGCCGAGGTGAATCCGGTGCGGCGGAGGGTACGCGCCGCCGCGTGGAGACCGTGTTGTCCCACCCCTCGGGAGCGAAGGAAGCTGAATGCGCCTGTGTAAATAGTTGCTCCGGCGTGCATCCGCGCGTCTGCCCGCCGCGTACCTGTCAGTACCCCTCACCCCGAGGGCACACCCGATCAGGAGAAGCACCATGCACGCTCTTCTTCAACGCGTCGCCGTCGCAGCCAGCTTTGCCGTCCTCGGCACCACCGCCTCGCTCAGCTTTGCCGCCGATACCGTCATGGTCGGGGGCGCAGCGATGTACCCGACGAAGACCATCGTTGAGAACGCCATCAACTCCAAGGATCACACCACCCTGGTTGCCGCCGTGAAGGCCGCCGGTCTGGTGGATACCCTCAACGGCAAAGGCCCCTTCACCGTCTTCGCGCCCACCAACGCCGCCTTCGACAAACTGCCGGCCGGCACCGTCGATACCCTGATCAAACCCGAGCACAAGGCCGACCTGACCAAGATCCTCACCTATCACGTCGTCCCCGGCACCTATACCTCCATGCAGCTGACCGCCGACGCCAAAAAGCACGGCGGCACGGCAACCCTCAAGACCGTTCAAGGCGAACCGCTGACCATCAAACTGCATGACGGCAAGCTCTGGGTGGTGGATGCCAAGGGCGGCAAGGCGGCAATCAGCATCGCCGACGTCACCCAGTCCAACGGCGTCATCCACGTGGTGGACAGCGTGCTGATGCCGAAGTAACCGCGCGGCCGGGCGGGCATTCAGGGGAATGCCCGCTGCGGGTCGGTGCTGTTGCCGAGCTGCCGCCCTCTAAACCTTCCCGGCGCCTGCTGCATCCAACGGTGGATACCCACTGGAAGGCGACCGACATGAAGGCATGGATGTGGATGCTCGTGGCATTTCTTGCAGCGGGCACGGTGCCGGCGGCTGCGGCCGCCACGCCGCTGGTCGAGACACGCGACATCGCGAACTTCTGGATCGCCCACGACGCCATCCGCGCCGAAAGCGATCCGGCACGCAAGAAGCAGCTGATCAACACGCTCTACATCGACAAGGGCACGCCCGGCCTGCACGCCCTGATGCAGGCGCGCGGCTACACCGACGATCAGTACGTCGCGGCGATCAATGACTGGCCGCGCTACTGGGCCTCGGTGCGCTCGCTGACCGGTCGTGCCTTCGCCGCCACCGCCGCGCTCGAAGCGGACCTGACCGTACTCAAACGCCTGTATCCCGCCCTGCGCCCGGCCAGCATCACCTACGCCATCGGCGTGCTGCGCACCGGCGGCACCACGCTGGACGACAAGGTATTGATCGGTGCCGAGCTCGCCCTGGGCGACGACAGCGTCGATGTTTCAGAGCTTCCCGCGCCCCTGCAGACGCGGCTGCGCACCTTCTATGCCTCGCAGCCGTTCCACAACAACGGGCAGAACAACATCCACGAGTACATCCACACCCAGCAGGTCGACGCCGGCGATACCCTCGCCCAGTACGCACTGCGCGAAGGCGTGGCGGAGCTGGTCGCCGAGCTGGTCACCGGCAAGAAGCCCGATCTGCCGCTGTACGTGTACGGGCCCGCACACGAGGCCGAGCTGAAGGTGCGGTTCCAGGCCGACCGGCGCGGCAACGACTACCGCGACTGGCTGTACAACAGCAGCAACAACCGATTCGGGGTCAGCGACCTGGGGTACTACGTGGGCTACCGGATCGCAGGCGCGTACTACGCCGCACAGCCGGACAAGACCAAGGCGATCGCTGACTTGCTGGAGCTGCGGTATGACGATGTGGCTGCGGTGGATGCGGTGATCGAGCGGTCGGGGTATCTGCGCTGATTGATGATCGCGGTGACGGGCGGTCATCAGCGCGTGGGTGCCCCGCCGTCGGGTGGCGAGGTCATCAGCCACCGCATGTGCAGCCTATGGAATGCGCAGGTGTCCGGCGACTGTATGCCTCGCAGCGCGTGCCCGGGTTGATGTGGTTCTCGCCGGCATTCCCACACCCTGCCAACCTCAATCTGGCCTGCCCTCGTAACCATGCCGAGTGGTGCCGCAGCTGAGTCCGGCCCTGCCCGGGCGAACCGGCTGCGGCGCGGTGGCGCGCCGCGGCTGCCGGGCGGGGCGCCGGGTATGATGTCGCCTTGCGGGCGTGCGCAGACGCAGCGGCCACGCGATCAACAACGCTGCCCTCCGACGCTGGCCATTGAGCCCCCCTGAGCAATCGATGCAGATCTCCACCCCGTCCCTGCTGATCTGGATCGTCACCGCCGTTGCCACCTGCGGCGTCATCTTTCGCCCCTGGCGGGTACCCGAGTACGCCTGGGCACTGGGGGCGGCTGCGCTGCTGACGGCTACCGGGCTGCTGCCATTGAATACCGCCATCGCCGCCGTGGCCGAGGGAGGCGACGTCTACCTGTTCCTGATCGGCATGATGGTGCTGGCGGAACTGGCACGGCAGGAAGGTCTCTTCGACTGGCTCGCGGCGTATGCGGTGGGGCACGCCAAAGGCTCGGGGCAGCGCTTGTTCGATCTGGTGTTCTTGGTGGGCACGCTGGTGACGATCTTCCTCTCCAACGACGCCACGGCCGTCGTGCTGACGCCGGCGGTCTATGCAGCCTGCAAGGCGGCACGGGCCAATCCGCTGCCCTACCTGTTCATCTGCGCCTTCGTGGCCAACGCGGCCAGCTTCGTGCTGCCCATCTCCAACCCCGCCAACCTGGTCGTCTACGGCAGCCACATGCCGTCCCTGCCGGAATGGCTGCGGCAGTTCACCCTCCCGTCGCTGGCGGCGATCGGCATGACGTATCTGGTGCTGCGCCTGGCCCACCGGCGCCAGCTTGCACAGCCGCTGGCCGTGCTGACGGAGCAGGCGGCGCTGTCCGACGGTGGACGCCTGTGCGCGATCGGGATCGCCTTCACGGGCAGCGTGCTGCTCGTCACCTCCGCCATGAATGGACCGCTCGGGCTCACCACGTTCTGCGCCGGCGCGGCCACCCTCGCGGCCATCCGCGTGCGGCAGCGCCTCAGCCCCCTGCCGGTCCTCCGGCACGTGTCGTGGGGTGTGTTGCCGCTGGTTGCCGGGCTGTTCGTCCTGGTGGAAGCCGTGGCACAGACGGGGGTGATCGAAATGGCTGCCCGCGCCTTGGAGACTCTCGCGCACCGCTCTCCAACCGAGGCCAGCTGGGCGGCGGGCATCGCAGCGGCCGTGCTGAGCAATCTCGCCAACAACCTGCCCGTCGGGCTCGTGGCCGGCTCGGTGGGCCACATCGCCGACGTGCCCGCGCAGACCCGCGCCGCCCTGTTGATCGGCGTCGATCTGGGGCCGAACCTGTCAGTCACGGGGTCGCTCGCCACCATGCTCTGGCTGGTCGCCCTGCGGCGGGAAGGCGAGCACGTCAGCGGGCTCAGCTTCCTGCGCCTGGGCATCTTGATGATGCCTCCGGCGTTGGTTGCGGCGTTGCTGCTGCTGTAACGGCCGCGGTGGCGGGGCTACTGGAATGCCTCACAGCGTCTCTGACAAGGCCAGCACGTTGGCGGCGACGTGTGGATAGCCGTCCACCGCATGATCGTGGCTCGAGTTCCGGGCGATCTGGCGGAAGCCTACTAGGGAGGTTTGGGCGCATGCCGCGACGCAGGGAGGCTGATTCAAAGCTATAGCGCTGTGACTCTGTGCCTGAGTTGGCAGCAACGATGTCAAGTGAGAGATTCTTCTGCTCGAATGGAAGGATGCGCGCCGCTCACTTGCGCATAGAAACCGGGAGCCCATCAAGTATATTTCCATCTAACGATTCGGCCATCTCCCGGCCAAGCATCGACTGCGACCATCTTACCGACCAAGCACCCATTTGGGAGGCAAACTAAATGCCCCGCATCAAAGAGCAAAATTCAATCCTTAGTGAAAGTAACAAGTTTGAACTGAAGGACAAGAAGTTCATCAGCAGTGTTTCAAATGCCCAGCAAACCAATGTTCAGTTCGTTAGACTGATCGCAAAGGGAATCAGCTTCACGAATGTTGATTTTAGCTACTGCGCATTCGACGCGTGCTACTTGCGCAACTGCAGATTTGATTCTTGCAACTTCACAGGATGCCGGTTTATCGGCACCAACCTTCATGGATCCAGCTTCAGCGGTTGCAACTTCCAATACGCAATCTTTGAAAGGACAGACATTGACAACGACGTTCTTTCAACAGGCTGCCCGAACGGCGAGAACCTCAAGATAAGATTTGCCCGCACACTGCGCATGAACTACCAACAGCTTGGTGACGCCGAATCGGTAAACAAGGCGATCAAGGTCGAGCTAGCCGCCACGGAGGAGCATCTACTCAAGGCATGGCGATCTGGCGAAGCTTACTATCGCAGAAAGTACAGATCTTGGAAACGTGTCGAACAGTTCTTGAGATGGAGTAACTTCAAGTTGCTAGACTTGGTGTGGGGTAACGGTGAAAGCACATGGAAGCTAGCCCGCGCGGTCTTCGTCATTTTTTTCTTAATGACGCTCTTCGACGTCTTCACCTATCGAGACAGGTCGCTAGTCAGTAGCTACTGGAGTGCATTCCTGAGCGCGCCCCAGGTCTTCTTGGGGACCAGTGCCCCACCCCACTTTCCTTCGAGCTACATCGCATCCGTAACTTTTGTTCGCCTTGTGCTCTTTGGCTTTTTCATGGCCATCATCGTAAAGCGCTTTAATCGACGCTAATGACGCATATCTACGCTTTTGGATCAGTTTGCAGAGGCGAGGTCACTCCCGAGTCTGACGTCGACCTTTTGGCATTGACGGCTGGCGCTGACTCTAGATTCAACCCCGACATCTACTCTGTCTACTCATATGGCCGGATGGCTGAGATCTGGCGGATGGGCACTCCGTTCGCCTGGCACCTCTTCTTGGAGGCTCGTCTTCTTCACTCGCTCGACAGTTCTGACTACCTGCGCGGGCTTGGGAGCCCGGCCGCATACCTAGCTGCTACTGAGGATTGTCAAAGATTTTTAGAATTGTTTCAGAAATCGGCGAAGTCAATTCGAGCAGGTTCAAACAGCGTAGTCTTTGAGCTGTCTAACATTTTCCTTGCGATCCGCAATGTGGCCACGTGTTACTCACTTGGAGTTGGCGCGCCTGATTTTTCGCGCCACGCCGCGCGTCGGTTAGGGACAGAGGGATTGGACATCTCGGAGGAGACCTTCCTTACCCTAGAGCGAGCACGCCTGCTCTGCACACGCGGATTGGGCGAAAGCATCTCACCGGACCTCGCTAGATCCGCATTTACTCAGTTGGAATTGGTCGAAGACTGGATGCAAACCCTACTCACCTCGGTACGGAAACGATGAGTGAATTCAACAACAGAATCGACGCTCAACGCAGGATCTTATGCGTCGTGAACAGCCATTGCTGGCGGACTGAGGCGCTTTCTGGACTGTCCAATAGGGCCATCGACCGCTGGCTACTAGCAAACCAGATTAATCCAAACGCGCCCATTGCGTGTCTCATTCGAGCGTCCGGGCATGCACTGTTCTTCCTGGCAAATAAGAGCCAAGAGCAGATTACCGACGAATACAAACATCGATCGCAGGAGGTGAATGACCTCACAGAGGCCATTGCCGATGAACTCGCCACATTGAGTTCAGGGCATGCGTTCATCGTATAGACATCAACAGATTCCGTCCTAGTCCTCCGTGGGATGAACTGGCGATACGTCGCCGTGAGATTGGGAATCCTGAAGGCCGGCGCTTAAACATTCCGCTTGCACCAGAGCACCGTTTTCTGCTGGTTAACCGGCAACTCGATGGCCATGTCATCATTCGAGAGCGCTTGGCAGCGCTTCATCACCACTGCCATCCGCTTGGGCGTGATCGAGCAGCAGGATCGCCTCTCCCTGCACTGGCTGAAGCATCGCGGCGTCACAGATACCGTCGGCAACCAGGGCGACAAGCAGGATGCTGCCGGCCATCAGTCGCCGCCGACGACCGGTCGTTACGACTACGATCTTCCCGTCGTGAAACCTCCGCGACGGCGGTAATTCTTCCGACCATTGTTCCGCAAGCTCTTATCAGGCACTTCGGGGAAACCCTAAGTGCCTGATTTCTTTGGTGGGCCCACCAGGATTCGAACCTGGAACCAAAGGATTATGAGGCCCCTAGCGGGCCTCCACAGCCTTCCACAGAAGCTCACACCTTAAGCTAAGTGGTTGATTTTCTCAGGTTGTGAGACCACCAGCGCCCATCATCGTCCACCACTTTCCACGGACAAACGGTCACCGAGCGGTCACCAATGAGCACGATGAAGGGAATGCTTACTGCAAAGGCGCTGGCCGCGCTTCCAACGGGCGAGTGGGCTTCGGATCCCGCCCCGCGGGGTGTTGGATGTCTGGACGTGCGAAAGCTGGCCGGCGGGCAGCTGAAGTTCTACTACCGATACACGAAGCCTAACGGTCAACGCGACCGGATTGCGATCGGCACCGGCTGGGCATTGGCCGATGCGCGAGAGGCAGCAGCTGCGCTCTCCCGCCGCTACCAGAGCGGCGACCGCGACCTGCGACAAGCGATTGCGGATGAGGCCGCCGCAGCAGAGCGCGCCAAGGCAGCTGAAGCCGTCGCAACTGGGCGGCGGCAGAAGGCGACGCTTGGCGCGCTGATGAACGCCTACGTGGAAAGCCTGAAGGATGCCGGGAAGGTCAGCGCCGGCGGCGTCGAGAGAGCCGTGAAGCTGCATTTAGAACGAGCCTGGCCCGACCTCTGGGCGATGCCAGCGGCGCAGGTGGAGCTGGACGACCTCATCCCGGTCATGGCCCGCCTCATCAAGGCCGGGAAGCTGCGGGAGGCGGGCAAGATGCGCTCCTACCTGCGTGCGGCGTACGCTTCAGCAATCCGGGCAAAGCAGGACGCAGCGGCGCCCGACGCCCTGCGGGCGGTCAACCTTTCCCGCAACCCGGCTCACGACCTGGCCACGATCGACAGTGGCGCGCCACGAAACCATGCCCTCTCCATCGCGGACCTGCGAGCCTACTGGCGGCGGATCGCCGCAATGACCGACGCGCGCGGCGCCATGCTTCGCTTCCACCTGCTGCTGGGGGCCCAGCGCATCAAACAGATGGCACGCATGGTGGATGCAGACTATGACCGGGACCACGCATCCGTGCGGATCCTCGACATCAAGGGCCGGCGCAAGCGGCCTCGCCTCCACTTCGTGCCACTGATCGACCACAGCCTGGCCGCGCTCCAAGTCATGCGCGGTGAAGCGGATGGGCCCTACCTGTTCAGCATCACCGGCGGCCTGCGGCCGGTAACCTACGACGTCTTCCGCGGGGCGCTCGACAAGGTTGTGGACGACATGGCCGCCTGCGACGAGCTGGAGGGGCCGCGCTTCACGCCCGGCGATCTGCGGCGCACCGTCGAAACCCGCCTGGCGGCTGCCGGCTACTCCGAAGAGGTCCGGGGGCACGTCCAGTCCCACGGCCTCAGTGGCGTCCAGAAGCGGCACTACAACATGTACGAGTACGACGCGGAGAAGCGCGCCGCCATCGCCGCGCTCTACGATCTGTTGACCGGCAAAGCGGCAACGATCACGCCCATCCGCCTGAAGAAGGCAGTCTAGAACGGGAGGTCGTCCGGCGGGTCTGGCTCCGCTAGCCGCCACGCAGCGGCCTCGTGCCGGCCGGCCGCCTCACGCAACATGTTCGCCGCGCGGTGCCGGCGTGCCCGCGCGCGCCAACTGCCTGAGCGATCGCGCTCAAGCTCTGCCGCCCGCTGGTATTGCCGCGAGGCCTTGGCCTCAAGCTGGCTCCTGTCGCTCTGTGATCTTGCCATCCAGCCATGTTGGCACCCTGCTGTCGCGGTCGCTGCGACCTGGAGCCCGCCGGCCATCTCGCCTATGCGCCTGGAGGTGCGGCGTCCGGCGTTCCCACTGGCTTGATCGGGAACTTGGCGTCTGCGTACTTGGCCAGCACCTCGGTTCGCAGCCGATCCTGGTGTCGCTCAACCCACAGCTCGACCCCGATGATCCCGGTGTCGTAGCTCTGGCAGGGCCTTTTGTGCCGGCGCTCCCGCTGCACGTCCAGCTCGGCAAACCACAACCCGTTGTCCACCCGCTGGTGCAGCCTGGCAACCCACTGCCCCCGGTGCCGGATCACGTCCGGTCGGCAGTCTGGGTTCGGGAGGGACATCGCCCATTCGAAGTCATGAGGAAGCATGGCGGCAGGATACGAACCGGGGTCTCATGGTCTGCGACCAGTTGTTTCCGCTGCGCGAAGGGCGCCGGCGCGGCGCGGCTCAGGCGCCCCCGGGATGAGCGGCCAAAGGCCCCGGGTCCGGCAGGGATAGAATCCGCCACCGCGGCAAGGGCGGCCATTGGGGAACCGCCTGTCTGCGCGTCGGGCACGGCGGGCCCCGCCGGTCAGGGTGTAGGCCGTGCGAAGGTCAGGCGGGGCGGCGGGGAGTATCGTCCGGGCCATGTGCGGCCGATTCGTCCAGATCCCCATCCGCGACGCAGACGCGAGGCTGTTCCCCCAGCTCGTGGGCGACCTGCTGTCTATGCCGGCCAGCTACAACCTGGCCCCGACCCAGCGCGCATCGGTGATCCTTGACCGCGGCACGGGCCTGCAGCTCACCAGGCTGTCCTGGGGCCTCCTGCCCTTCTGGGCCAAGGCCAAGAAGCTCCAGGGCTCCACGATCAATGCCCGGATCGAGACCGTCGCGGAGAAGCCGGCGTTTCGCGCGGCATTCAAGAAGCGGCGGTGCCTGATCCCGATGGCCGGCTACTACGAGTGGTCGGTCAACGAAGAGGACGGGAAGAAGGACCCGTGGTTCATCCACGCGGCCACCCCGCTCTGGGCCGCCGGCCTCTGGGAAGACACCAGCCCCCTGCTGGACCCGGACAACCTCGGCACCTTCACCGTGATCACCGGCGACAGCAGCGGCGTGTCGGCGGACATCCACGACCGGATGCCGGTGTGGCTGGACCCCGGCCAGGCCGAAGAGTGGATCGCGGCCGACGCCGACGCGGCGATCGCGATGCTGCTGGCCAGCCAGCCGCCAGCGATGGAGGCGTATCGCGTCAGCCGCGCGGTGAACACGCCCCGAAACAACCACCCCGGCGTGCTGGACGCCGCCGCCTAACAGCCGTCCTCGCAGACCGACAGTTGTTCTCGGTCAGGCAGCTACGCGTTACGCTTCCCCATGTCCGCAGCACAACACATGGAGAGCGTCATGCGCGCACTGTTCGTAACCACCGCTTTGACCGCGGTACTCGCCGCAACGTCGTGCTCAACCGAGCCCGGCGTGATACATGCACGTACGGTGGATCTCCACCGGGAAGCGTCAGCAGATGGCGAACACCTGGATGCCTTCGTCGTTCGCATCGCTCCCAGGGCCATCGAGGCGTCGAAGGCCGCGCGCGCGACGATCTGCGGTCAGGTCGTGGAATCGAACGGGAGGTTCACGATCCAGATGAAGACCGATGGCTATTTCAGCGAGTGCACCCTGTCACAAGGCGCATCTCCCTACGTTCTGGTAAACGGCACCGCGAACGACGCGCGGGAGAACCACTTCTCCCAAGTGAACTGGCAGCGCGCGGGCTATCTTGTCACGCCCTGGTCGGTAAAGTATCAGGACGGCACCAGTAAGCGGCCGCGCACGGTGCGCTAGTAGTTGCGCATGTCCAGCACCAAGCCGGTCAGGTTGTTGTAACCCATCTGACCGGTTGGGGGAAATGGCGGCGATGGGCCGTCGCTGATATGCAACCTGGTGTTGATGAGCGTCACGCTGATCGTGCCATTCGTGTTCGTGCGCACTCCCACGACATAGCCAGCCGAATTGACCAGCCAGGACGGGCCGCCGCCTACCGGCCCACCGTCAACCCGGGTGTACAGTCCAGTATTGCAGATGCCGACTGCGTAGCCGCTGGCCAATGGCACGCCAACGTCCGAAGACCCAGTGCCCGCTGGCGCATTGATCATCTGCACCACGCGCATGTACTTGTAGCGCGAATCGAAGACCACTCGGTTGTTGGCTGGGTTGCGAATCCGAAGGCCCTGCGTGGTGATGAACTGCATCTGCGCGACGTCGGTGGTGTCGAACACCCAGTAGGTGAGGCTTGCGCCTACCACGTCGGTCACCAGCTCCCACCGAAACGTCGTTCCGACCTGAGTCTTGCTGGTTACGCCAACGAAGGCGCCAGAGCAGAAGACCGCGATGATAGGCTCATTGCAGCCTGCGAGCTCGACCGTTGCCTTCCCGACGGTCTTCCCGCCGTTTCCGGGCACTGTGTAGGACGTTGTCTGGATGGTGATGGGCCCGGCCTTCATGGCAAGGCACTCCCAGCTTGGGTCGATCTGAATCAGCGCTCCAGCACCACCGCGAATCCGCACCCCAGTAACCATGCCTCAGTACCTCCCATAGACCAGTACCCCACTTCGGTTGTAGAGCGGGTTGGCCGATACGTACGTCCACGTGATCGTGTTCCCGTCGTCGGACAGCCGCGGCGACGCGTTGTAGTCAGGCTGCGTCGAGGACGGGTTGAACCAGTAGAAGATCGGATTGGTCCCACTGGCTGGAACTGTAACCGAGCCGCTCACGCCCGCGTTCAGTTGAACCCGCCCCATGATGCGGGGAAGCCGAGTTGTGACGTCAACCAGGATCTCGCCGGTATTCGGGTTGCGCTGTCGGAAGCCCCTTGGCATCAGCTCAGCTCCCCGATTTCGATGAAGTCGATACCCGTGGTGTTGTCCCTCATGCGAATACCATAGGAGGGGTGTTCAGTGATGGTGAAGTTCTCACCACGGACGACACGTCCGCCATCCTTGTTGATCTCCCAGCGCGGCAGACCACTTCCGTTCGTCGAGCTGGAAGCGATTTGGTTCGCGATCATGGCATTCGTAATCCAGCCGTTTCCGATCAGCGCCTGGCTGATGAAGGTCTGCCCTCCCTGAATAACGAAGGGCGTCGTGACCTGGCCGTTGGCGATGTTGATCACCGCGAACCGGTCGGCCCGCACCAGGAACTGCGACTGGTAGGAACCGTCGGGCTGCTGCTCCACGCCGAGGCCCATGCCGGCCGCGTAGATCTGGCCACCGGCCGTAACCTGCGCACGCAGCGTGTAGGTGCTGGAGACCTTTCCATCCAGAGCGACTACAGACTGGCTGACCTGCTGCACCGTCGCATTGGTGCCGGCCAGGCTCGCGTTGGTGGTGTCGATACGGCTGGCCAGCGCGGAAAAGCCGGTGGTGCGTGCGGTCGTTTCGGCCTGCACCGCTGCATTCGCCTGTCCCAGTCCCACCTCCACCTGGTCGGTGCGCTGCGCCTGTGCGAGGCTCGCGTTGGCACTGACGCTCTGGATGGTGATCGTGCCGGCATACACGTTGGTATCACCGGCACCCCAATCGCCGTCACCGGCGCCCTGCGGTGTGATCTGCGCAGTGATGCCGGTGATCCGCTGGCCTTGGGCAGTCACCTTCCCGTCTACCACGTTGATCGCCTGGGTGTTCTGGTCGACCTGACTCAGCAGCGCCCCGTACCCAGCCATCCCTGCCCCGACGTCCTGCCAACTGCCACCGGGGGGCTGTTGGTTCCCCGGCGTAGGACTCGCCCAGCTGTAGGTTCGCCCGTCGCGCACCACGGTCTGGCCGTAGCTGTAGACTCCCTGGGCGCTCCACAGCACCGGCAGAAGTGGCTTCAGGCTGTCGATGGTGCTGATTTCCTGCAGCAAGCCCTGCCCGAGCGCGCTCTCGGTGATGCGACCGGAGAAGTACGTGTCGTAGTCGGTCTGGCTGCTGCTGGCCTCCCCAATGACGCCTGCGCCTGCCGGATACCACGGCCCAACGTTGCCGCTTCGATCCACGAGGCGGCCCCAGAAGTAGAACCTGGCGCCCGCGGACAACCCGTTGATCTGGTGCCGGGTCTGCGGATACGCGAAGTCGCCGAGCTTCGTGGCGACGGCTCGATCCGGCGTTGGGCCATGCCAAATCTCCGTGCGCTGGGTGTCCGTGGCGCCCACAGGGAATGCCCACGCCAGTGCGATAGCGAACACCTGGCTGGTGGTCGTCAGGGAGGTGAGCGCCGGCGGCGGCGTTGTCTTGCCGGTGATCGCCGTCAGGCTACTGGTGGCCGGGACCGAGACCGCGTTCAGGGCGTTCACCGCACGCACCCGCGCGAGGTACTGGCCAGCGTAGATGCCAGGGATCTCGATGCTGCTGGTGGCCACCCTGCCGGCACGCACCCAGTTGAGGTCATCGCGCCGCCATTCCACGTCGTAAGCGATCGCCTTGTCGGCGGCCTGCCACTGGATCGTCAGTACCGGCCCGGCGATGCCCTGGTCAATCACAACGTGGGACGAAAGCTGCACGTTGGTCGGCGGGGGCTGAACGCTGGGCGGGATGATGCTGATCGGCATCTGTTCCAGCCGGGTGCCGTCATCGATCGCGGCGAACTTTCCTGGCACGTGTTTCAGCGCGGTCACGAGGTAAGTGATGCCCTCGTCGCCGTTGATCGGGTTCTCCTTGATGCCCAACACGCGAAACTGCTGCAGTGCCAGGTCCGGGCTTTCCAACGCCCACACCGACTGCGGCACCGGCACCGACGACCAGGGCGCCGTGACCTTTACGGTGTTGCCCATCACCTGCTCCACCGTCCGTGCCTCGGACCGACCACTCGGCAGGGTCGCGCGCAAGGTGTCGCCTGGCGCAATCGCCTCCGGCACCTTATCGAGCACCAGGCTGTCGGTGCCAGCGCTCTTGATGCGCCCGCCGTTACGCCGCCCTGCGCGGTTGGAGTCTGCAACCTGGATGATGTCGCCCGGCAGGCAGTGCAGCGAGTCCAGCCCGACCACGAAGGAGACGGTCTCGGTCTCCAAATTCTCGGTGTAGAGGATGTGGTTTCCGATGCGCTGGGCCTGCGACTTGGAATCGCAGCCAACGGCAGTGACCTCGGTCTGTTGAACCCCATATCGCAGCACACCGGGCCGGTACGTTACTGGCTCAACCTTCTGCCGCCCGAAGTCGTCCGGATCCGTCCACGACACCAGGGCCACGGTGTGCCGCACTTTCTTGCCGCTGCCCTGGTAGCTGAAATCCCCTTTGCCCACGTTCGCTTGGGTGAACGTGAACACAGGGTCTGCAGGCATGTCTGCGGACGCCATCACCTGGCCGGCAGCGTAGAAGCTGATGGCACGGAACATCGATGCCATGTCCTGCAGCACCTTGTATGCGTCGGCGCGGGTCTGCATGTAAAGGCTGCATGTGAAGCGCGGCTCCATCCCACCTTGGCCGTCGCTCACGAGCTGGTCGCAGTACCGCGCGATCGGGTAAAGCCGCCACTTGTTCACCCAGTCCAAGGGGATTCGGTGACCGAGGCCGAACCGGTCATTCGTCACCATGTCGAAGAACGCCCAGACAGGGTTGTTCGTCCACGCCGATTTGAAGGTGCCGTCCCACGCACCGTTGGTAGTCCCCGGGCCGGTAGTAGCGTAGCTGCGGGTGAGCGGGTCGTAGTTCGCAGGCACGCGGACGATCCGCCCCCAGATCCGGTAGGACCTGGCTGGGGGCGTCTGGAACTGACTCGCATCGACCTCCACAGCGGCCAGCGCACAGTTTGGATACCGCAACTTGGCGTCGATGACCTCGGTCAACGACAGCACGTTCACCGTGTCCGAGACCGTGACGCTGTTGGCATTGGGTGTCAGCCGCCGGACACGCACCTGCCAATGGGAGCCGGCCGGAAGATCGATGCGATGGCTCCGCTCGTACTGGCTGGTGGTCTTGCCAGTGAACGCGGGGGTCAGCACCGTGGTGTATGCGCCACCGTCCGTGGAGAGATCGATCGCGTAGCTGATGCTGTAGCCGTTGGTATCGCCGTTCTCGGTGTTCACCTTCTGCAGCCCGGGAACCCCGAAGCGGATGCGCAGTGCCGACAGATCTGAGCCGCTCGCCGTTCGCACGACGGGCGACTCCCCGCGCAGTTCGACGTTGACACCGATTTCGTTCTCTACCGACGGAAAGCCAGCGATGTAGTCCTGGTCCTGCGTGCCCGAACGGATGTCGACCCGCACGCCCTGAAAGTTGAGCGACCCGTCAGCGTTGGCAATCGGTACCCGATCCAGATAGATGGACTGGTTGCCCGCGACAAGGCCGCGGATCTCACCCTCGCTCACCAGGTCGAGAATGCGCGCGCGCGAGATAGACCGCAGGCTGTCGGGCGTCTCCACCGGGGTTCGGGCGTTGCTGCCGCTCTTTCCGCCGGCGCCGACCACATCGCGGCACGCGGACGCCAGCTGCGAGAATGGAATGCGCACATACTGGCTGGCTTGGCTCACTGCTGATCCTCCGCGTAGATCCCGCCGCTGATCACCGCCGAGCCAACGAACATACCCTTCGTGTCGTGGCCACCGTAGGCGACCGGTACCGGCCCACCCTGCGCCTGAGTATTGACCGTGCCATCCATGCTGTAGCTCGGCGTGTTCTCCGGGCTCTCTTTGGCACCAAGCCCCTTGGGCGGCGAGGACAGCATTTGCACTACACCGCCAGCCATCATGCTGATGCCGAGATTGATGAAGGGCGTGCCGCTGACACCGGTGTAGGCATTCAGCACCACACCCACGACGACCAGCACCGCGCCCACGATGGTCTGCAGCACGCCGCCACGCTTCGAGCCGACCAGCACCGGTGCAATGCGAATATCGTCTTTCCCCGGCGGGTCATCTACCTGGTCCGAGCGCAGGTTCTGCCTGCCGATGAATACCGCGAACTCCATGCCCTTGGCCTTAGCATCCCGCATAAACTCGCGGAAGCCCGGCACCATCATGCTCAGCGCGAACGCGGCCTCTCGGGGGCTGTTCACCGCCAGCCGAAACTCGCGACCGAAGCGTGCGCCGAGCACGCCGTACAGCCGTACCGTCCGGACCCGCTCAGTCATGACGAACCTCGCGATGGCGCACGATGTAGCAGGTTCGCTCGGCCCACATGCCCCCGTAGGGCACGCGCTCGGATAGCCGCCCATGCATGTGGTGCAGCATCTGGCCATCGCCCAAGAGAATGCCCGCATGGTTGGGCACCGGTGAGCGGACCTGCATCAACACCATGTCGCCGCGGCGCGGCGCGGTGTCGACCAGCTCGAAGCCTTCGGCATGGAGCCGGTCAATGCTGTACAGGTCCTGCCCCTTCACCCACCAGTCGTCCTGGCGGTCGTACTGGTTCAGCAGCACGCCCAGTTCGCGCTCGTAGAAGTCGCGGACCAGTGTGTAGCAGTCCAGAATCCCGTGGGAAAACTGCCGGCCTATGAGCGGTGCGACGTAGCCGCACGGCTCGATACTTTGCAGGTCAGCGCATTCCGGCGCCTCGCCGGTTACCTGCCCAACACTGACGATATGCCACCGCACGCCGCTTACCTCGCACATGACGCGATCAGCGTCGGAGGGCGTTGCAGGTGCGTTCGGGTGGCTGTGCACGACTGCCAGCACCTCGCCGAGATCCTCGGCAGCCGCGTAGTCCTCCGCGGGCAACCGGAAGTGCTCGCTGGGTGTCGCCGCGACGTTGCGGCAGGCAACGTAGGCCTCACCGCCGGCCATAGCCACAATCAGTCCGCAGCACTCGCGCGGGTACTCGGCCACGGCGTGCGCCTGGATCGCCTGAAGGGTACTTTGTTGCATTGGGTCTCGCCCATAAAAAAGGCCCGCGCGGGGCAGGCCTTTGGATGAAGTGGCAGTGGCCGGAGCTGATCCCGGCATACGCAGAACCATCGGGACTCGAACCCGCAACTCGGGTTGATCCTGCGCGACGTAGGGGAATTTCACCCCCAAACCCAGAACTCACTGTCTGCGCGTCAGCGCGCGCGTGCACTGCCGTGGAAGATCGTGCTACGTGCGCAGCAGGCCAGCGGCCGGGAAGCCGCCATAGGGGAGCGGCTCGTTCAAGCCGAACCGGAGCTTGCAACTGCGCACGCGGCCGGCGCACTGGTCCAATGCAGGGTCCGCAGTGGGGTTGTCGTCGGCATCGGCCACTGCCGGACCGGTGTACCCGCAATAGGGCCCTCGGTAGCCACCGCGGATTAGCCAGCCGCACAGGCCGGCGATGATCTGCCGACCGGGCAGCTGCTCGCCGTTGAGGTCGATTGCAGTGGTCAACTCGAACTCGACGGCCTGCTTGTCCTCGGAGACCTTGCGTTCGATGAACCAAATCTCATCCGGGAAATGCTCGTTCGGGTCGGCCTCGGGGTTCCCATCTGGAAAGTTGGCCGCATCCAAGTACTTCACCAAGGTCTGCCTGCGAATGACGCGCGCGCCGACCAGGTCGTCGAAGATCTGGCACAGGACGCCAATCCGGCCGTCAAGGTTTCCTACGCGCAGGCGCGGCACGGGGGGTTGGTCGCTGGTTCGCTCGAAGCCAGTGGCATCGATGGGCCAGGCGCCGTACTCCTGCCCTTGCCACCAGATGACCCCGCTCTGCAGGTGCGCATGGAAGAACAACTGGTCTGCGCCGAAGCTGCTGGCGTCCAGCTCGAACACGGTGACCCTGCCGCCCGGTTCAAGCTGCTGGGTGTCGGCAGTGATCATTGGACAGCGGCCGGCGGCGGAGCTACCAGCGCCTCCAGCGCGGCGAGGCGCTGCTCCAAGAGCCGAATGCGGCGGGACTTCTGCTGGTGCGCTCGTACGGCCAGCGCGAGGATCTGCATCATGTCGACGTTCCGCGGCAACTGCTTCACCACTTTCTCGGCGCCCTCGCCCTCACCGACCTGGATCACCGTCTCCGTGCCTCCATCGGTCGCATCCGGATGAACGTCGTGAACGTTCTCGGACAGCAGTCCCACAAAGGTCTTGTTGATGTCTGCAAACTCGGGGCGGTACCGGTAGCTGACAACGACCAGCCGGTCCAGCTCAGCGTCCGCGTCCCCGGCGTAACCCTCCAGATAGTCTTTGACGTCGGCCGATGATGTGGGGTTGAACGAGGTTGCGGTGACGACACCGTTTCGGGTGACGTACATGGGCAAAGCGCCGCTCGGCGCGTAGTAGAGCTGGAAGATTCCGCCGCTGACGAACGAGAACCAGCGGCTCGCGGCGCCCTCGGTGCGATCGTCCCAAGCGACGGTGCCGCCCGCACCGGTGGCGACCCAGCCACCCGAAAAGTAGTTGCCAGCGGTCAGGGTCAGGCCGCTGGTGACGGAGTAGAGCTCGGAGAAGTTCGCATTGACCTTGCCGAAGGCGGTTGGCGCCGGATCGCCTGTGTAGCTGCCGTGGTTGGTCGTTGTGTCAATGTGCTGGCGCGCCATGAGGGCTCCTTATGGCTGGAAAGTCTGTTCAAACTTGCAGGTGATCCGGATATAGCCCTCCAGCTCATCCACGGCTGAGAGCTCTCGGCACTTAAACAGCGCCTCGTGGTCGCCTGGAGGGGTCCAAAGGAACGATTCACCGAGGCGCCGGCGCGCACGCAAGAACGCCTTTGCGGCTGCCATCTGGTCGTCCACTTCGTGGCCCCAGAGCTCGATGTCCCAGATCTGCTTCTCGTTGTTGATCCCGTCCGGCGACTCCTGGGAGTACCCGTCGCCGAACTCAACGAACCTTGTAACGGCCTGGTACTCCACCCTCGGCTGCTGACTGTAGAGACGCCACGTGAATGTCTGTTTCATCGCCGGTATCCCGCCTGGTAGAGCACCCCGCCGGGCCGAAGGTTGCGCATCGCCCAATCGTTGATGGCGCTGTTGAAGCTTTCCTTGACGAGATGGGCAGATACCGCAGGCTGTTCACCGCCTTCAGTGCCGCCTTTAAAGGTCAAGTTGCTCTGCAGCGTGATGCTTCCGGCCTGGACCGTCGGATCGGCCCGCGTCGCCACCGCGCCGCCGTCCGTGTAACCGCGCAACCCCTTTCGCATCGCTTCTACGATTCCAACCCCACCAGCGCGCGCGATATCCGCCTGCGACCACACCACTTCACCCTTGTGGACGACGCCAGCTGGCTCGAATTTCCCGCCATCACCGGTGTAACCGCCCGAAGAGAACCCCCAGGATCCAGAGAAGAGCGAGCCGATGGTCCCGGTGTACTCACCGCCGAAGGACTTCGCGAACCCCATAACCGCCTGTCGATACTGGATTTTGGCCAGGTCGGCGAGGACTGACTTGGTCATATCGGAGAAGCTGAGCTTGCCATTGGTGGTGAACGTCGCCCAGGCTTCCTCGAAGCCGCTGAACACGCTCCCCACTACGCTTCCCATCTGCTGGGCTGCGTTGGAAGCGGCCTGCCGATAGTTCTCCCACGCCCCGACGGCGCCGAGAAGCCAGTTGCTTTCGGCGGCCTGCAGTTCACCGTAGCCATCGCGCACGGCCTGTAGGCGATCCAGCGTCTTGGCGAGCAGGATCACCTTTTCCTCATCGAAGGTTGACTGGTCGATCTGACCCGCATTGCGCTGCAGCGTGAGCTCCCGGAGCTTTTCTGCCTGGTCGGCGTACGCCTCGCTGAGCTTTTGCTGTATCTCGTACTCGCGATCACCCATCCCAACCCGCTGGACCTGGGTGGATAGTTGGCGCTTCAGCGCCTCGTTGCTCGCGTCCAAAGCACTGGCATAGGCTGTGATTACATTGGCCCTGGTGTTCGCCGCAGCACTTTCCTCTGTCGTGAGCACCTGAAGC
Source organism: Stenotrophomonas sp. GZD-301 (assembly GCF_049310345.1). Taxonomy (NCBI): domain Bacteria; kingdom Pseudomonadati; phylum Pseudomonadota; class Gammaproteobacteria; order Lysobacterales; family Lysobacteraceae; genus Stenotrophomonas; species Stenotrophomonas sp. GZD-301. The sequence goes on from NZ_JBMOWY010000041.1 coordinate 47,831, forward strand.
GCTGCTGCCCCCTCGATTCGCAGCTTCGCAAGCCGCGCCTCCAGCTCACCGATCTGCCGGTTGACGTTGATCGCATCCTTCCCCGTCACTGCCTGCTTCTGCAGGAAGGCGATCTGCTGCTCCAGCGAACTGGCTTGCGCGTCGGTTCCCTGCTGAACGAACGTCCGCATACGGCTGTAGTACTCCGCCGCGGTGATCTCTCGGGCCGAGAGCTGCGCGCGCAACAACTGTGTGCCCGCAGTGATCTGCGCTTGCTCGGCTACCAGGTCATCCTTGTAGCCCTGCAGTCCTGCCGAGCGTGAAGCCGTCCCCGTGCCCGCCGTCGGCTTCTGCTCGTACTTCTTCTCGATCGCCGCAACGGCTGCCGCGCGACGCTCTTCGATTACCTTCACCTCTCCCAGGAGCCCCGCCGCCTGGGCGCGACGCCGGGCCGCCGCAGCCTGCCCGTTGGCCTGCTCCACCTCCTTGCGCTTCTTTTCCTCCTTGCTGGCTTGGGCGCTCAGGATCGTGTCCATTTCCGCGACGAACTCCGCGGACGCCTGCTGAGCGGCCTTCACCTCGGCGTCCTTGCGCTCCTTGATCAGATCGGCGGCGATCGCCTTGATCTTCGCGGAGCGTGCCTTGACGTCCCGCTCGATCGCTGAAATCACCATCGGGTTGCGCGCGGTCAGATCATCGGAGGCGGCCAGTGCATTCAAGCGGGCAACGTCGCGCCGGTTGTCCGCGAGCATCTTCTGCATCTGGGCGGCCTCCGGCCCGAAGCCCATATTGTTCTGCATCACCGCCCACGCCTTGCTCGCTTCGACGAAGATGTCCTTGAACCCGCGGACCACCGGATTCTGGCTGGCGCGCACCCGCGCGAGCGCCATGACCGTCTCGTCGGCAGCGGCACGGGTGATGACGGTCGCGGCGTCCTGGTTTCGGCCTTGATCCTGCAATGCCTTCACCTGCTCGTAGAGCGCGACGGTCATGAAGTTGACCTGCTCATTGAGCTTCTGGGCGTTCTTTACCGGGTCCTGGGCGAGCTTTCCGTACAGCGCCACGGTGTCGTCGATCGCCTGACCGGTGACCTCCTTCATGGCAACGGCAGCTGCCGCCACAGCCTGCATGTTCTGGGCCGCAATGCGACCGTTGTCGCCGATGGCCTTCGCTGCGTCCTCGCCGACGCCCGCAGTGACGCCCATCGCCTCACTGGTGCGCTGGGCCAATGTGACCAGCGTTAGCGACGTGGCGGCCGCCTCGTTGCGCGAGAGCACCAGAGCCCTGGTATATGCCTCGGCCTGCTTCTCCGCGTCGTACCACGCGTACACAACCAGGCCGACGGCCGCCGCAGCAATGGTGTACGGGTTAACCATGCCCAACAACGCGGCGGATACGCCCTTCAAAGCCGGCTCGATGCCCCCGAAGCTGTCCTTGATCTGGCCGCCCTGCTGCAGGAGCACAGTGAACCACGGCATGCCACCTTGGATGCTGGTGATGACGTCCGTGAACTGAGCTGGCAGCTGCTGCATAGCCTGCGCGGTCTGGCCAGCAGAGACGCCGAGGGCATTGATTCCGTTCTTCGCCGGGATCGGCCGCGCAGCTTCGCTACGAACCTCGCGCAACTGGCGCGTGAGCAGGCCGAGGCCTTGGCGAATGTCGGCCAGGTCCGCGCTGATACGGACGCGCAGGTTTGCCGAGGGCTCAGCCATTGGTCATGGTTCCTTTCTTGTGCTCGGCCGGGGACTGGTGACTTAGGGCCGACAGGAAGAGCTGCCAGTCGGCCGCTGGTGCGCACATGGCCATGCGGGTCGCCACAGCCAGATCAGCGAGGCGCTCGCGATCGTCCTGGGCGGCGGCTTCGGTGAATGCCCGCAGCTGGGCGAGCGTGTAGGTGAGGACGTCGCGGCGGCCGTGGCCGCGCGCGATCAGGTACTGGACGAGGTCGGCTAACCCGTGCTGGTCGCCGCCGCCGGATTGGCTCCCGCCGACCTGGCCGCTTGGACCAGACGCAGCAGCCGGCGGGCAAAAAAATCCCGGTTCAGCCCGACAACCGCTTCGAGCAGGTCCGCGACCTCGTCCAAGGTGCCGCCGGCCACCCATTCCGCGTCGCGGCCAATCGCGACAGCCAGCGCCTTCGCCACTTCCGGCCCGTCCTGCTCGAGCAGGTCGAGCAGGAGCGCGCCGACCTCGACCGGGCCGGCATCCTCCACCACGCCGGCCACCATCGCCACGCGGGCGATGATGGTGCGGCTTGCAGCGATGAAGGGGCCGATCTGCTCCAGCCGCAGCGGCGTCACAGTGACCTGGGCGCCACGGAAGGCGACATGTCGAGCGGGGGGCGTAATCACTTCCAGGTCGTCCATGACTTACTTCTCTTCCTGCCAGTAGAAGTAGGCCGAGGTGTCAGGACCGGTGGCCTTGGCGCTGTCCTTAAGCACAGCTCCCGGCACGCTGCCACCGCCGAACTCGTTCCCGATCAGGCCCATGCTCTCGATCAGGCCACCGCTGACCTTGTGCGCCACCATGCGCACCAGCTTTCCACCACGGGCCTCGTTGGCGCCGTAGAACTGCATCTCGTAGAACTTCTGCGAGGTCACGCCGGCCTCGACATGGCCCAGTTCACCGTGCTTGTAGCGGACACGCACGTTGGGCTCGTCCGCTACCGGCGCCGGAATGGTGGAGTCGGCCGGAATGAACAGCATTCCCCGCTCGAAACGGTAGTCGCGGCCTTCCTCATACTCGGTCGTGCCGGTCGAATCCTCGACCATCGTGATGCTGCTGGCCAGCTTCTTCAGCGGCACGAACGACCCCTTCGCCGCGACCGCCGGCTCGTCGTCGACGCTCGCGGCAGCGATGTTGCTGGCCTTGCCACGGGTGGCACGCGCGAAGTTCGCGGATTTGAAGTCGTGGAACGTGTAGTTCAGGTTGTAGCCCGTCACCCGATCGACGCGATTGGCGGTGCCGCCGCCCTGGTTCCGGTAGTCGGCCAGTTCGATGGTGGTGGTCTGCGGCGCCAGCGTGTAGGCGGAGACGTTGCCGATTTCGAGGAACGGCTCGCCGCTGTTCCACTCGCGGATCAGAATGATACCGCTGCCCAGGTAGCTGTGATCTTCGGCCATGTTGGCTCTCCAAGTTGTGCCGCTGCGCGGCGGATCAGTTTTTCGGGATGTTCGATTGATAGGTGAGCAGGACGCCCACCCAGCCGGCGCCGGCTTTCTCCGGCATCAGCGGCTCCATGCCCACGTAGACCGGCACCTGAATGCCGGGCGGGTAGTTGCGCGCCGACTCGCGGCTATCCAGTGCCGCTTCGACGTCGGTGACCAGGTCATCGAGCGTGGCCTGGTATTCGTCCGTCCCGGACGGCACCTTCGCCATCACGCTGACGGTGGTCAGCCGGTGGCTGTTGACCTTGGCCGGGTCCGTGGCCCGTTGTTGCCTCTCGACAACGGCAGTGAGCAAGGCAGCCGTGTCCTGGTCACCCGGCCGGGGCTCAAGCGTCCAGCCGCCGCCCGCGTCGGTGAGGTAGCCATTTGCCTTACTGATCGCCTGCAGCGTGACGCCCATCGCGTCCAGGAGCTTTCGCCGCGGGCTCGGCGGGCTAGACATTGGATACCTCCCACTGCTCTGCGGACGCATCGCCGCTCAGCTTCTGCTCCAGCTTCAGGCGGCGCCCTGTGGCCTCAATGGCGACGATTCCACCGCTGCGCGGCGTGACCTCGGCAAGCTGCAACCTGACCCGGTCATACCGTGCAACCACGGTGGCCGGATCGTCGTCGGTGAAATCCTGCACGCCCTCGTCGAGCAGCGCAGTGCACGGCACTGGCTCGGCACCAGCACCCGGCGGGGTGTAGGTGGCCGCGTCGGCGACGCCGGCGGCACGGAATGCCCCGAACGCAAGGGCATCGAAGGACTGCATGAATGCTTTCTGGCTCAACGTAGCGGCCTCGCGGTCAGCATCGCTTTCTCCAACTCGCGCTTGAGGAAGAAGGGCATCAGCTTCTTCCACGTGTCCTCGGCCATCCCGAAGATGTCGTAGCGCGGGCGGTATCCGGCGGTGTTGGTGAAGATGAAGATGGACCGGACGCCTGAGCCTTGCCCGATGCGTTCGTAGACGCCCGGGCGTAGCGCCCCCTTGCGGGTGGTAAGCACGAAGTACTCACCGTCGCGGTTGTTTTTCTTGCCGCGCCGGCGCTTTTTGCTGACGTCGGTCTGGTTCTGGTAGCGGTCCCGCTGGGCCCCGAGCTGCGACAGGATCTTCGTGACCTGGCCGGCCGGCACGTTGCCGTACTGGTTGGCCTGAGCACCACGCCCCATCACCGCGAATTGAGTCGGGGACAGGATGCCCCTGCTCTGCAGCAGCCGCTCGAAGCCTTTGCGGCGCCGCTGGCCGCCTTCCACCTCAGCCACCAGGTACTTGGATGGAGGCGTGCCCTTGAACGCCTCGTCCCGGATGAAAATCTCTGCGTAGGGCTGGGCCTTGGTGGCCTTGCGGTACATGGCGGCGTTCACCGTGAGCGGTGTCGGCCGGTCGAAGACCCGCGGCGCCTGACGCTTCCAGCGCTCGCGCACCTCGTAGGCCACCTTGTTCGCGGCTTGCGCCGCGGCGAAGGGAAGCTGGCTCTGCTCCAGCTCCGTGAGCTGCCGGCCCAGAATGTTGTCCGGATCTACGGTGATTCGTATCTGTGCCATGTCCCCTCCAGCCCGGCCCGCCGAAGCGGGCCGGGCGCGCCGCTTACTTGGCGCCGGCCTTCAGGCGGATGACCGCATCGGGGCGGGTGTTGATGTTCAGCGGGTTGGACTGGCTTTCCAGCTCGATGCCCTTGTCCATCCGCAGCTTTGCGGTCTTGCTGTAGTACGGCAGACCCACGTCGCGCACCGTCTCCAGGTAATCCGCCGGCGCGAAGCGGGTGAGGAACATGTCCGGAACACCCAGCGGGAACGCGATCGCCTCGTTGTCGGCGATCGCCAACTTGCCGCCGCTGCTGCCCTGCAGCTCTTCGAAGATCACGTCCCCATACACGAAGCCCTTGCGCAGGTCCGTGCGCAGAGCGGCGCCGTCCTGCCAGCGCTGGTAAGCGTCGCGCACCTCATCATGCTCAACGAGAGCATCGAAGAACCCGGGACTGCAGAACACGTGGACGCCGGTATACGGAACGTCGCCGAGCTTGCCCTCGATCGCACGTTTGATGGACACCGTCTTGGCGCGAACCCGGGTCTCGGGCTTGTTCAGCTCCATGCCGATGGTGACCTTCTGCATGTCGAACTCCTCGTAGAAGTCGACGATCACCGAGCCATCGGCGTCGAGCAGCTTGCCCTGCAACGCGCCCATGCGGTGGTACTCGATGGTGTAGTCCAGGTCGCGCTTGTGCACGGCCTGGAGCTTGTTGACCACCGCCGCGACGTTGGCACCTTCCGGGTCGGTCGGGTTCCACACGCCCAGCAGCTGGTCAGCCATGACCGTCGAGCGCTGCGGCAAGTGGGTGGTTTCCAGCAGCTTGACCTTGCCGCGGTCCAGACCCTTGGGCTGGCCGGGGGCACCACGCGCGGCGTTGGGCACGAGGGTCAGCTTGTTGTTCTCGATGCCGATCCTGACGACCGTGGTGCCAATCAGGCCGTCTTCCTGGAACAGGCGCATGTCGGCCAGCCGGGTGGAGATGCGCGGCAGATTGTTGATGTAGGCGTTCAGGGATTCGACGCTCAGCACGCCCAGTGCCAGAAGGGTCTGCAGATCCATAGTGTTTGTCTCTCTCGAAAGGGGATACGAAAAAAGCCCCGCAGATGCAGGGCTTTTGAGGTGAAGCGGTGGCGGCGGTTACGGTCCGGCGGCGTCGATGGTGATGGTCTCGGTGGCCGCCTCGTCCAGGTCCGGCGCCGTCGCCTTCAGGGTGTAGTCGCCGGCCGCGCTCAGGGTGGCCGCATCCCAGGTGACCACCCCGCCAACCGCCGCCTTCGCGCCACCGCCGGCCAGGTTGCCTGCGCCGGTGGCCTTGGCCAGGGTCACGCTGATGGCACTGCCAGTGACCAGGGCGCCGAACACGTCCTTGACGTGCGCGACGATGGGGGACAGCGGCTCGCCGGCGGTACCGGTGAGCGGGGTGGTCACGAACACCAGGTGATCCGCCGCATTGGAGGCGATCGGCTGCTCGGTCCAGCGGGTGATGATCCCGGACTCGGCCAGGCTCAGCGCTGCCAGCAGCTTCTGGTCGGCGGTCACGCCCGGCGCCCACACCAGCTTCTCGCCGAAGACCTCGGCATCGCGCGCTACGGCGGCACCCTTCACCGCCAGGTCCGCGATGTCGGTGCCGGTGTCCACGGCGCCATACAGCACCTTCACCGCGTCGGCGCCGGTGGCGGCGACGGTGTTGTCCGCCTTGAGCAGGGTGCCTGCGCGGAGCACGCCCTGCCCCGCCGGAATGCGGATCAGCTCGCGGCTACGCTCGCCGCCGGCTTCGGAGAGCAGGAATTCGCCGGTACGGGGGCCGGCCAGGGAGATTTCCATCGTCAGTTTCCTCGGTTCTTGTAGATGTTGGTGGGGTCCAGCTGCGCCTTGATCTGGGCGACTCGTTGATCGGCCATCGAGGCCGGTTGCGCGGTGATGACCTGGGTGGCCCGGCCTTCTTCCGCCTTCATCGACAGCAGCTGCGTACGCACCGTGTCGAGGTCGGTGTTCTTCTCGATGAAGCTGGCGGCGAGCGTCTCGTCACCGCGCAGGGTGGCGGCGCATGCGTCCTGCACCGCCGTCGCATATTCAATCGCCGCCTCGGCGGTTTCCCCCGGCTGGGCCTGACGCCGCAGCACCGCCACCGCGAGCGCCGGCGGCAGCTCACTGGATGCGACTGCGGCTGCCAAGGCAGCTGCCGGGTTCTCCACGACGGCAGCAGGCGGCGCGGGTGCGGCGTCCGGCACCGGAGGGGCTGCCGCTGCCGCTACCGCTGCCTCCGCCTCTTCGTCCTGTTCGGGGTTGCCCGGCGCGGGCGGCGGTGCAGCTTCGGCGGCACCGAGGTGCGCGATCAGGTCGTGCCAGGTGCCGAGCCGGGTCGCAAAGCCCACCGCCACGGCAGCCTGGCCGCGGTAGCAGGCCGCCTCGGTGGCGCTCACGGCATCAGCCTCCATACCGAGATTTCGTGCCACGGTGTCGACGAACATCGTGCGCATGTCCTCCAGATCAACCATCGCCTCGGCATGCGCTTCTTCGCTGAGCGGGAAGTTCGGGTTGAAGTCGACCTTGCGGGCGCCTGCGAACAGCGGGGTCACCTTCAGGCCGATCTGGGCGTTGTTGCCGCTCCAGTCGTGGTGGTAGCGGACCACGCCTACCGACCCGACGCCGCCGGTGCGGCTGATCCAGATCTCATCGCACGCCGACGCAAGGGCGAAGCCGGCCGAGTAGGCATGGTCATCGACCAGCGCATACACCGGCTTCCGGCCACGCGCCTCGAAGATGTGGTCGACCAGGTCGAAGCAGCCCGACGCCATACCACCCGGCGTATCCAGCCGCAGGATGATGGACGTCACCGCATCGTCGTTCAGCAGTTCGTCGAAGGTGTCGCGCACGGCGGCATAGCTCACCGGCCCCGAACCACTGGGGCCGGGCATAGGCCGGTTCACCATTGCACCGGACAGGTTGATCACACCGATCAGGTTCTGGGCAACGCCAACCGGCTGACCATCGGGGCCGGACACCTCGAATCGGTCAGCCTTCAGCACGCTGTCGTCGCTGGTGACCTTCCCTTCCAGATAGCCACCCACCAGCGCTTCGCCGATGGACGGCTGCACCAGCAGGGGCTGATTGAGGACCGCGGCAGCGAGCGAGGCCACCACGGGCGCACGGCTGCCGCGACCCAGCATTCGGGCCAACAGGCCAGGCTTACTCGTCATCGTCATTCCTTTCATCGTCGTTGGCGCCAGGGGCGCCGGGTTCGTCGTCCTGCCGGGCACCGGAGGCATTTGTTCGCCTCGGGTCGCTGTCGTAGCGAAGCCCGGCCGCATCTGCACGTGCGTTGTCCAGCGCCTGCTCGGCGTCGACCTGTTCGGGATCCTCGCCAGCGCCCAGCACCACCTTCGAGCGCGATCTGAAGCCGGCACGGACTGCCTTCAGCTCGGACGTGACGTCCTGAACCGGGTGGCTCCACGGCCAGCCTTCAGGAACCCAGAGCGTCTCGGTGATTTCATCGCGCAGCGCTGCGTAGCGCGGCACCTTGAGCAGGCCGGCCAGCACGGCCTGGTCGAAGAAGGCATCGCGGACCCGCTGGCAGAACATGGGGATCATGTAGAGCCACTGGTCCTGCTCGATCACCCTGCGGAACTCGTTCAGGATCAGACGAAGCGCCCGATCAGAGACGTTGCGCAGGTCACCGGTCAGCACTTCGTACGGCACGTCCTGGCTCGCACAGATGGCGAGCAGATGGCCCCGCAGGAACTCGGCGTAATCTGCCCCCGCGCTCGGTGGGTTCGCAAACTCGACCTTTCGACCCGGCGGCAGCTCCTGCAGCGTCCCCGGCTCCAATCCACCGATGGCGGTGCCGTCAGGATCTTCACCGGTGACCAGGTCACCGACCGCCGCGCCCTCGTCGCTATCAGCGCTGGGCTCGGTGGTGATGAAACCAGCGAACAGGTTGGCCAGCGCCTGCCGCTCCAGCACCGCGTCATCGAGACGGTCCAGATTGAACATGCGCAGCAGCGCCGGGGCCGATCCTGGCACCCCGCGCATGGCGCCGGCGCGGTTCGGCCGGTACAGATGCAGCACCTGCTCGGCCGGAACACGGACCAGCTCATTCCCGTTGACCGCCACGTGCAGGTCACCGGGGTGCTCGCGGTACATCCAGTAGGCCACGCGACGGCCGATTCGATCGACCTCGATGCCCTGCCGGATGACGTTGCCATTGCTGGCCACGCCGTTGTAGTGCTGCGGACACTGCTCCGATTCGATGAGCTGGACCTGCAGGGGCACCGGCAGGCCGTCCTCCGGCAGTCGGTATCGGATGCGGGCAAACACCTCGCCGGCCTCCTTCCACTCGCGCCAGGCCAGCGCCTGCAAACCGGCCCAGTCCAGCACGCCATCGGCGTCGGCGTATTTGCCCCAGCGCTTCCAGAGCTTGGCTACACGCTGCTTGTGCGCGCTGTTGCCCCAGATCGGCTTCGCCTGGATGCCGGTGGCGATGCCGTTGGACACGCTCTTGTTGAGCGCACTGACCATCCACGGGTCATTCCGGGCCAGGTGCCGGGCACGCGCCAGCAGCGTCGGAAGACCGAGCAGCGCCGCGTTGGGGCCCAGCGACACCGGGCGGAACAAGCGCAGCCTGCGGCCATTGCCTGCGGCGCGGTAGCTGCCTTCGGACACGTCAGACATTGCCGGTCCCCGACTGGTAGAGCCGCACGATGCGCGGGCGCCGACGGACACCGCTCGCATGGCCGAGCTCGTCGCGCATCTGCTTGAGCAGCTTCCGCATCTCGGCCAGGCTGTGGTACGTCACGGTGCGGTCTGCGTACCGGACGCTCAGCACGCCCGCCGAGATCGCGCCCTCAAGCTGCGTGACCTGCTCTTTGGTGAATGCCATATCAGCGTCCCAGGTAATTGCTTCGGATGACGCGTCGGGTGCGAGTGCGCGGCGGCGCTGCCGGCGGTGCGTCCTCTGCCCTCACGTCAGGGTTGTCGTCCCACGCTGCGGCCCAGGCCGGTGGCGTAGTCAGGTTGATTGCCGGCACGTTCAGCCACAGCGCCAGCCCTTCGGCGTAGCCGGTCAGATCGAATGCCTCGTTCCGGCGGCCGGCCAGGTTTTTCCACCCGTTCGCGGTCCGCGATTCGGCGGTCAGTTCGGCGTAGAAGGCCTCCGGCAGCCAGTCCGGGAAGTGGTAGTAGCCCGGGCCCGGCTCGGCTCGCTTTACGTTGGCGTCGACCGTGTCCTTCAGTCGGTCGACGTTGAGCAGCAACTGCGGCACGTCGCCCTTCGAGCCGGACTTTCGATCACGCCGTTTGCGGCTGTCGGGGAAAGTTTCCCGGAACAAGGCGGCCTCGCGCCGGGCTTCGCCCTTGACCAGGCGCACCCTCGCGTGCAGCTGCCGCTCCTTGAGCGAACGCCAGAACTCCAGCGCCCGAACCGACGTGCCCGCCTTGCCGCCCCAGTCGATGCCCACGGCGCGCATCGGCATGCTGCGCCCGGTTTCGTCATCAAGCGGGTAGCGCCGGCTGACCACCTTCTCCACCAACCGTTCCCAGTCCTCCAGGTACTTCGGCGGGTCCAGCGGAAGGAATCCACCCGAGCCATCCTCGCGCTTGGACGTGCGCAGGGTGAAGGAATCCACCACCCAGCGCTCCAGCTGTCCGGATTCGCCAACGCCGAACCCCAGCACCAGGACCACGAAGCGGTTGGCCTGGACGTCGACGGTGGCGATGAGGAAGCGCACGCCAGCAGGGACTGTGCCTGCCGGCCACACCTCGGCCCGCTCCTTCATCTCGTTCGGGTCGCTGGCCGAGCGCGCGGCCATCGGCACGTAGTTGATCGCGCCGTCAACGTTGTGAGTCGTCTTGAGCGGTCGCTCTTCACCGGTGGTGGCAAACGTGCGCAGAGCCTGCAAGTAACGCTCGATCAGCGATTCCCACGACTGGTAGGCGGCTGCGACGCCGCCCAGCCAGTAGCTGGCGATGCGCGCCGCCGGCCGCTCTCCAGTTACCGTCCCGTCTGCATGGACCAGCTGACCTTCAGCCGCCCAGACGCCGGCCCGGTTCATTTCATCCTTCCACCGGTGCTGGAGTCCCACGCCGCAGTTGGGGCAGTGCAGCAACGAGTAGTGCCGAGCCATCTTCTGTACGTCGTCCAGCACCACACGCTCCAGCAGTTCCTCCATCGGCGGGAGGGCGAAGCCGTCGTAGCCGGGCGCTGCCTGGAACCGCTCACCGCACTCGGGGCACGGCCAGTACCACCGGCGCCGGTCACCGCGCGCATACAGCGCGGCGATGCCGGCAGCAGGCGGCCCCTGATGCGGGTGACTGGGCTTCCATGCGCCATCGGCGTAGTCCGTAGCGGGGCTGGACTCGGCCACCACCATGCCGGCGGACATGTAGGTCTGCGTGCGCTTCAGGGCAAGCCCGAAGCACTCGTCGATCGCCAAATCGCCGGTGTAGTTGTCCACGTCGGTCATCAGGACGTCGTGGATGTCCTTGCCCGACAGCACTGAAACCGATGGCCAGCCCATGCGCAGCGACATGCCCGACCGAAAGAACTTCAGCAGGATGTTGTCGTCGTGCGCCCTCGGGCTCAACCTGGAGCGAAGCTCGTCACTTGCCGCGATGCTGCGCGAGATGCGCGTTTTGCTGTAGTCCTCAGCCGCGTCCTTGGACATCTGCACGACCATCGCATCGGCCGGATTGCAGGTGATCAGGTACGCCAGGCGGGCATCAATCAGCGAAATCGTCTTGCCAGAGCGGGCCGGACCAACGAACACCACAGCCTCGAAGTGCCGGCTACCAGTGGTATCCAGCGGCTCCACCATGTAGGGCGTGGTGTTCGCGTCCCACGGGCCTGCTGCACCGGCAGCGTTTGCCACCTGCAGTACTCGTGCGCCTTCACTGACTCGAATCCGCCGCGGTGGTCGGATCATCTCGGCAACGCCGAGCCGCACGTTACGCGCGGTCGCGTACGTCGTCATCGGTAATGTCCTCGTACATCGACTGGCGGACGCGGTCGCACTCGTCCTGGACCTTGACCACCTGCTCGGGGGTCAGCCCAGCCTTGCGCTCAAGCACGTCAGGCAGCGTGTCGAAGAACTGCACCACCTTCTTCACCAGCTTGGCGTAGTCGGCTTCCACCTCCGCGGCTGGGACCAGCTGCCCAATGGTGGACTCCACCTTCAGGCGCTCGTTCTCGGACTGGTAGTAGGCGCGACGTTCCATCGGCGGAAGGTCGCGCGGGTCCACCACGCCATCTGCGCCCAGCGCCATCCCAGCCGTTGAGATCAGCGCAGGCGCGGCGTCGACCAGGCGATACACGTCGTGGCCGGCGCGCTTCGTCAGCGGCGGAACTCCGGCCTCCTTGAGGCGCTTACTGGCGGTCCGTCGGTCGATGCCGAACTCATCCGCCAGGCGGGCGACGGACCAGCCTTGGGTGAATTCGCGGATGTCAGCCATGTCCTACCCGATGCGCAACCTATTCAGCTCAGAAAATGCGGTTTCTCCGGGGAAAACACGCCAAATGCGTGCCCTGTGGTGGAGCACTAAGGGGCCGAAATACTGTCAATCACCGGGGTCCGAATTCCCCCCGGTGGCTGTGGATAAATCCCAGGGGCCCCGCCCCATTCAGCTTTCTGTGGATAACCTGTGGGCATTAACAATTCCCTTCACACCGCAGCGCGTGGAACATTCCGCGTGGAACGCGGCGTCTATCTGCCGCTGTGGATCGGGCTCTGGGGCCGACGCGCCATCACCACGCGGCCCTTGGCGCGCGGCGGCGCGTCCAGCGCAAGCACTGCGCCCATCAGCAGGCAGGCAGCCGCGAAGCACGTCACCGAAGCCGCAGTGCTCCTGTCCGCCACCCACAGCGCTGCGCCAACGCACGCCACAGCGGCAGCCCATGCCGCCCATGCCGCGCGCCTCATCGGATTCGCTCCGGCACGGGCTTGCCCTGCACCTGGTCGATGCCGTCGAGCTGCGCCTCGTACTGCTGGAGACAGCGCTTGCGCCCGTTGGACACGGAGAACACCTGCGACGGCATCCCTTCCTGCTCCCACTGGCACCGCCGGCGCAGATCGGCATCGATGGGGACGTAGACCAGCACGGGCATCTCGATGAGAGCGGGCGGCGGCGGGTTGAGCGGGGCGGGAGCGGACCGGCACGCGGCGAGCAGCGCAGCGGTGGTAAGCAGGATGATGCGCATGTCAGTACCCCTTCAGTGCCGGGCAGGCCGAATCGAGCAGCTCTAGCGCTGCCTTGCAGGTGTCGGGCCGCTGTTCGTAGCGCCCGCGCCAGGTGGATGCCTCCTTCTCGGAAGCCTCGATCTTGCCGGCCAGGCTCTTCAGTGCCGCCGCGCTCTCAGCCTTGAGGGCCTTCAACTTCTCGGCTTCTGCCCTCAGTGCGGTGGCGACTTCGGCCAGGCGCTGATCGCGCGTGTACACGTCGGCCTGCAGTCGGGCGGCATCGGCCGTCCAGTCGGCCCGGACCTTGATCACCTGCGCGCTCAGGTCGCGGATCTTCTGCTCCCTCTCCCAAGCGGTCAAACCGGAGACCAGGCAACCGAAGGAGAGAACCGCGCAGACCACCTTGAGTTTGCTGCCGGGCTTGCGCAGCCACACCAGCGCGTCAGTGACAGCTCCGACGATCAAGCGCCACAGCGCGCTCAGCAACCGCAACATTTCGCTCATGGCCTATCGCCTCCGATTGCGCCGGTGGCTCGTTCCACCAGGCGGACGTAGCTGGGCAGCAGCCGGCGAATCAGCACGCCAGACAGGCCGGCCAGCGGCAACTGAGGGGCGCCGGCAAGGTCGTGCCAGACGTAGCCGGCTACTGAGATGGTCCACGCAGCGACGATCGCGTAGCCCACGACCGCGACGCCGAGCGCCAGCCAGCGCGCGGCCGTCTGCAGCCATCGGTGCCCACGCCGGCGCCCAGCGTCGGCCGCCATTCGCTCGGCGTCCTTCTCGGGCAGCAGCAGCACGCCGATCAGCGCTCCGGCCATCGCCACCAGCAGCACCGACTGCGGCACGCCCAGGATGATGCGTTCGGCTTCGCGCAGGGCGTCCGCCGTTGCAGGTGCGACCACCGCGGCAGTGAACGTGCCGACGGCCAGCTTCAGAGTGCTCACGGGCTCGGTCACGACACGATGGCCCCGCCCGCCTTCCGGTAGACGGCCAGCAGTGTGTCGAGCGCGTGCTCGGGCTGCCCGTAGCCAGCGCCGGGCAGGCTCGCCCAGATGTTGCGCACCGCCGCGATCGCCTTCGTGATCTTCCCCGCCTGGATCAGCGGCAGCGCGCGGCGCTCCCGGATCAGTTGAATTGCCCAACGATCCTGGGACAGCGGCCCGAAGTCCGGCAGCTTCAGCTGCGCGCGGTAATGCGCGTAGTCCCTCAGCATGAACTGGTATCGGCCGGACGCGTTGGAGGTCAGGCCCTTGCTGTTGATCACCTTCGACTTGCGCCCCCGCGAGAACGGATGCACCGAGTAGTCGGTGAAGATCTCGGGCGCACGATCGACCCCGGTCACGACCACGTCGTAGCCCTGGTCCTTCGTCGCCGGGCTGGTGCTGGTGCCTTCCGCCCACGCGAGCATGTCCAGGAAGGCAAGCACGTTGGTGCCGCCCGCTTCATTCGCGGTGATCTTGGCCATCGGGTTTCCTGCAAAAGGCGCCCGCCCCGCTGCCGGCTGGGCGCGAGGGTTGATCCGGTCTGGGGACGGGCAGTTAGGTCGGCCGGGCTGCGCCCGGCTACGTGGTGTAGATCATCTCGGTGCGCGCCACGCCCGCTCCACCTCCGACGGTGTAGCGAATCGGCACGCTCACCTTCTGGAACCTGTCGAACAGGCGTCGCATCGCAGGGTGGTCGTTGATGGTGAGGATCGCCCTGCCCTTCAACGAGGCCATCACCGCGGCCAGCTGCTCGTACTGCTCCATCAGGAACGGCTCGCCATAGCCTGTCGTCTCCCAGTACGGGGGATCCAACAGGAACAGGGTCTCGGGCCGGTCGTACTTCTCAATGCACCGCTGCCATGTCAGCTGCTCGACCACCACGCCTTGCAGGCGCAGATGCGCGTCGCTCAGATCCTGCTCGAGCCGCAGCAGGTTGATGCGCTTCGCCGCGGTCGGCCCCACGCCGAGCGTCTGCCCTTCCAGCTTGCTGCCGAAGCTGAGCTTCTGCAGGTAGTAGAACCTCGCCGCGCGCTGGATGTCCGTCAGCGTCTCGACGTTCTGGAGCTGGGCCCAGCGATACATTTCGCGGCTGGTCAAGGACCACCGGAAGTGGCGAACGAACTCGTCCAGGTGATTGGCCACGACGCGATAGAGCCGAACCAGGTCACCGTGCGTGTCGTTCAGCACCTCGATCTTTGCCGGCGCGCGCTCGAAGAGCATGGCAGCACTTCCGGCGAAGGCTTCGACGTAACAGGTGTGCGGCCGCTCATTGATCAGCGGCAGGAGGTGTTTCGCCAGGCGTGTCTTGCCGCCCGGCCAAGGGAAAATGGTCTTGGTCTTCAAAGTCTCAGCTACTGCGACATTTGTTAAGCAAACTGCACGCGCTCTCCGGAGAGCGGCAGGGCTTAGGTCAATGGCACGCGGCTGAAACGCGTGTACTGCGGCGGCGCCCATGTGCCTGCAAGCACGTGGGCGTCGCCCTGCTATTGGTGGATGGGCCGGCGACCGATCATCCGGCTTGGGTTGGCTGCCTGCATTGCAGCGGGCCCGGGGCCTTCGCCCGGTCGGTCTGGCCAACTACCTTCGAGGGCTCAGCCGGTGGTCATCCGGCGGCCATCCGTGTGTCAGAAACGACGAACCGCAGGTGACTGGACCTCCCGAGTCCAGGCCTGCGGCCGTTGCGGGGAAGCCGGAACCTCGCCCACGATAGGGAATGTGGACCACTTCTGGTTCCCGATGCAACTGCGGTAAGTTTCGAGGCGAATGCGGTAAGGTTCCTTACCGCATTCGACCGAATGCGGTAAGTTTCGCGGCGACTGCGGTAAGGTTCCTTACTGCGGCGCCGTCCACATTACCTACAGGGGGCGTTTCGTCATGAGCAACACTGTTCAGATCGACAATGTCTGCATCGTTGTCAGTGCCATCGAATCCATAGATCATCGTGATCAGGCTGCCCTTGTAGTAGTCACCTTGGCGTCTGGAAAGGCATTCACGTTCGCGCACGCAAGCGAAGAAGCGTCAGCCGAGACCTTCAAAAGCTTGAAATGGTTGGTCAAGGGCGAAACCGGCACCGCTGCGGAACTTCGCACTGTCTGATCCTTTGGCCCGGTGAGCTGGCGATAAGTACCGGCTCATCGGGCGAACAAGCGGACCTTGAACTCCTGCCTGCCATCTTCCAGCGCCTGCTTCAGTGTCGCTGCCGCGATCGCGTACACCCGCAGGTAGTCCCCCTTCCGCATCTTCACCGCCTTGGCGGCGGCGCTTGCAGCCACACGCCCCTCCGGCCAGACCAGGTCGTTGACCGCGTCCTGCAGCACCATGCGCATGCGCCACCGATCCGCTGCGTCATCCAGCCTGAGCGCCGGCTTCACCCCACCCCTGTTGCCGTGGCTTACCTGCCGCATCATCCGTCGTGCCGCTGCGCGGCCGAGGGCGACCAGCGAGGCACCTTCCCCGCGGCGTGCGACCGCAAGCACTGCCTGCTTGGCCACCGGGTCGCGCATGAGGCCGACAGCACCGGCAACGTCCGCCGATGTGAGTGGCTGGCTGCTGGACCGCCCTTCCGTCGGCAGGCGGAAGCTCCCGCCGACCAGCATCCGCGCCACCAACTCGAGCGGATCCCGCTGCAGGTCCTTCTCCAGGTTTGCCGAGGCCGGCCGTGCCCGACGCTCCTGTGCCGCCGGCGGCAGGTGGTACGGCTGGCGAGCCCACGACTGCGCCGCATCCTGCTCAGCGCGCGAGCCCGTGCACAGCGCACTGTGGGCTCCGCAGGCCGAGCACACGACCTGGGCGCTGCAGCGGCCGGATTGGCCGCCGCGCACGCGGCAGCGCACGCGGTCGCTGCCGCAGTTGCCGCAGCCAGCCAGCGCCGGTGGTGCCGAAGTCACGGCCGCCATCAGGCCACCCCACAGTCGGCTACCCATTTGGACTGCCCGTCGATCCACACGTCCCACAGGCTCCCGTCCACGCGGCAGCGGATTGGGCCTGCCCGGCCTTCCAGGTAGAGGTGGTGCGCTGCCTCATCGAGGCTGGGGAAGTCGTGAATCATCGGGTGGTCTCCATAGGTGTCACGTTGCTGGGTT
Source organism: Stenotrophomonas sp. GZD-301 (assembly GCF_049310345.1). NCBI lineage: Bacteria > Pseudomonadati > Pseudomonadota > Gammaproteobacteria > Lysobacterales > Lysobacteraceae > Stenotrophomonas > Stenotrophomonas sp. GZD-301. The sequence continues at coordinate 64,725 of NZ_JBMOWY010000041.1, forward strand.
GCAGGGGAGCGCCCTGCTTTTGAAGGAACTGCATGGCCAGCGCGCGCAGCTGGTTCTCGCCGACGTCCAGCCGCTCGACCAGGTGTTCGCCAGGGCTCCGGACGCCTTCGATCTGCTCCCGCTTGACGCCGAGCACGTCGGATACGACCGGGTCGCTACCGCTGTCGGAGATCAGGAAGTACGCCATCACCGGCTCGGTTTGCCCGTCGCGGTGGACGCGGCCAATGCACTGCTCATGCACGCCCGGAGACCAATCCAGCTCACCGAACACGGTGGTGCTGCACACGTGCTGCAGGCCATCGATGCCCGCTCCGGAGCGCAGGCTGATCAGCATCACGCGGCTGGTGCCGGCGATGAACGCCTCCTTCGCTGCCTGCTTCTGGCTCGGCGACTCGCTGCCCGTGTACATGACCGGGTTGAACTCGGCCAGCTTCTCCTGCCAGATGCTGTAGACCTCGCGGTGCCACCCGAAGAGCAGCACCTGCTGCCCGCTCTCCAACAGTAGGCGCACGAACTCGGCCACGTAGGGCGCCTTGGCCACGCCCGTCGCCTGGCGCAGCAGCCGATCGAACTCGCCGGCGGCCTGCATCTTCTCGCCCCGGTACTGCTCGTTGGCCCGGAGGATGATCCGCGCCAGTGCAGCGGCGTCACCGGTGATTGCGTCCAGCGCCTTGGAGTCAGCCTCCACCTCGTGTGGGATCTTCGACAGCTCCGGCAGCTCGCGACCGACGTCCTTGCGAGTCCGGCGCAGCATGATCCCCTGGCGCCGCAGGTACTGGCCGAACTGCTCGGCGTCCTGCAGCTTGGCCTTCTCGCCCGGGGCGGCGATGCACCACTCACGGAGGAACTCTTCATATGTGCCCAGGCAGCCTGGAAGCAGCGGGTCGACCACGTGGAAGAACTCGCACCCGTAGTTGTAGATGGGGGTGGCGGTCAGTCCCATGCGCAGCCGGGCTCGGCCGGCCAGGTGCCGGCACGCGCGATGGATGCTGCTGTCCGGGCTGCGCAGCTGCTGGCATTCCTCGAACACCACGTACTGCGCAATCTCGGCCAGCGCCTCCGCCCAGCCCCTCAGCTTGTGGTAGCTCACCAGGATCACGTCCGGGAGGGTGTCCCACAGGTCCTGGACACGCTGCCTGGGCTGGCGCACCAGCGGATACGGGCTGCCCTTTCGAACGTGGTGCACCCGCAGCTGCGGCGCGAACTCGGCCAGCTTCTCCGGCCAGTGGTTCGGCAGCGCAGCCGGGTAGACCACCACCGCCGGGAGGTTCGCCGGCAGCGCCATCGGGCAGATGCCGGTGATCGTCTTGCCCAGCCCGAGGTCGTCGGCCACCAGCAGCCCGCCGCGAATGCCCAGCTGCGCCCCGGCCGCGCGCTGGTACTCGCGGGGCGGCTTTGCCAACGCGAACTCGGGGACCGGCAGGCGACCTGCAACCAGTTCGGCCAGGCTGCGTTCCATGTCCACATGCTCGTCGGCCAGCTGCTGCAGCGCGCGCTGCGCTTCGATGTTCATCTCCAGCGGGTAGCGCTGTGTGAACCACTGCAGCTCCCGGCTGTTCTCCGGCGTGGCGGAGAGGTCGATATGCGCGGCCGCGTGCTGCTGGACTCGGGGAAAAACGCGCTTCATCCGCGCCCGCACCTGGGGTTCGCAGATCACCCGCCAGATCCGGCCGGCAGCGCTGTAAAGGAGGGTTCCGTAGGTGGTCTGCATTACAGTGCCTGCCTCTTCAGGCGGATGATGTTGAATGCCTTTCCCTGCCAGGCAGGGCGCGCAACCAGCGGCTTGTCGCCCCAGCGCTCGGTGGTGGCCAGCAGCACGCCGCGCACCTGCGGCAGGTTGATGTATCGCCCCACCTGCCGCAGTGCGTCGGCGAGCGATCCGGCCACTTTCACCTCGATCACCAGCCCGTCCAGCCAGAAGTCGGCGCGGTTGTTGGCGTCCATGCGGTATTCCCGCACGTGCTCATGGCCGGCCTGGCCCAGCACAGATGCCAGCGCCTGGTGCAGCTGGACCTCGGACCCATATCGGTAGCCGAATCCGGCGAGCAGCCGGCCGATGGCCTGCAGTTGCATTTGCTCTTCGGCTGCCCTGCCCTCGTGCACCTTGGGCACGACGCGGCGCCCTACGACCAGACGCGTCATCGCCGGTCCTTCGCCGCGCGGCTGGCCGTGGAAGTTTCAACGGCGATCAGGACCGCCAGCAACACCGACAAGCTGACTGCGGCGAATCGGCCGAATGGCCCCCACGCCGTGGGGAGCCAGCTGGCGGCGACGAACGCGCCCAGCAGGTACAGCATTCCCGTCACCAGACCCCATGCAAGGAATCCAAGGATGAAGTGGCGCATCAACCCACCTCCGGGCGAGCGGCGAGCATGGCGGCCCATACCCTGCGAGCATCGCTGTGACTTGCCGCCCACGCTGTACAGCAGCTGCAGTGACCGCCGACTTCCTCCCAGGTGGCGCGATCCAGCTGAGCGTCGGTAGGGTCCAACGGCACCAGCACGTAGCCCTCGGGCGGCGTGAGGGCGGCGATGATGGCGCGGGCCGCCCTCTCAGCGTCTCGGACCCACCCAAGCTCCGGGTTCAGACGCCCTGAGCGCAGGTGCGCCGCAACCATGTGCAGCCCATCGCGCGTGTATTCCGCAGCCAGCAGCTCCCGCGCCCGCATCTCGATGACGTCCATCAGAACACCCCCGGGCGTGCGGCGAGCATGGCGTTCCACAGGGCGCGCTGCCGGCGTCCAGACTGATCTTGCAATCCGGGGGGAATGGCGGCGTCCATCATCTGCTTGGTCGGTTCCACCGGCACGAGCACGTAGCCCTCGGGCGGCGTGAGGGCGGCGACGATCGCGCGCAGCACAAATTCCTCATGCGCCCCAAATCTGCGGCCCGGGGCGAGCGGGCACAGCTTGCTGTACCCGTTCACGTCGTACTGCTGCTGCCACAGCTCCCGCGCCCGCATCTCGATGGCGTCCATCACTTCACCTCCGTGGTCAGCTGCAGGCCTGTCGCCGCGTCGGCGTGGGCCCAGGTCATGTGCCCGCGATCGATCTTCTCGCCCAGGCGGGCCAGGCCCTTGGCGGTCACCAGCACCTGCTCGTGCACGCGCTCAACCTCGTCATCGCCGCGGCGAACACAGGCCTTATGCACCAGCAGACCCTGCTGCAGGCGCGCCTGGTACGCCAGCCAGTTGCGGCTGCCAGCCCGGCGGTACACCCATTCGTGCTCGGCCAGCCATGCGAACAGCTGGCGCGGCTGCACCTGCAGCATCTTGGCGGCGGTCGTGATGTTGAACGCCCCGTCAGCGCGGCTGATCCGAGCCAGCGCGCGCACCTGCGGCTCCTGGTACTGGACGCGCGCTTCGAGGATCTCGGACCTCTCGCTGAAGGTCAGGAGCAGCGCGCGCAGGGTGGCCGGATCGGACAAGGCCTGCATGGGATCCGGCGCCGGGGCGCCGGCCACCAGCTGGTCGTAGGCACGGATGACCTGCAGGTGGAAGCTCGGGCTGATCCACATGGCGTAGGCATAGACCAGCTCCCGCGCGACGAAGCTGCCTCCGTTGCGGCCGGCCACCGAGTGCACCGGGTAAAACCGGGAATCCCCGGAGTTGGCCATCTCGGCCACCAGCTCTTCGGTCTGCTTCAACCGCTGCCAGTCGCTGGGCTGGTGGCGCTTGGCGCCGCCGGCGGCGCGGTGCAGATCTTTCAGACAAAACCCCTCCCCGCCACCTCAACGCACCCCGGCGCCCCCGATCATCATCTCGTTCAAGAGAACACCTCCGTTTTCCAGCCACCGCCGGGGGCGCGCTGGACTGCCAGGAATCGGAATGGGTACATGGCGGCGGCTACCTTCACCTTCACCCGGGCGTCTTCCTCCCAGAAGCCCTTCACCTCGTGGGCCTCGAGCTCGCCGTCCTTCGTCATGACGAAGAAGTCCACGGTCAGGTGCGTCTTCTCGGCCAGCTTCAGCTTCACGGACTCGAACCGGTGCCAGACGATCTCGCCGTCGCGCTGCAGCTGCGCCAGGTGCTCGGCGTAGGCAGCCTCTGTTTTGTTCATCTCGCCGGCGACGTGACGCGGGCGACCGCGCGCGACCTTGCCGCTGGCGCTCGCGCCATCCTGGCCGCCGGCGCCCACCGGCCGGTAGGCGCGTTCAGTGGTGGTGGCAGCTGCAGCGCTGGGTGCCGCCGCAGCGGCGGCCTTCTCGTGCAGCCGGCGCATACCCTCCGGCATGTCCTGCACGCTGGTGTACCGCAGCGCGCGGCGCGGGGTTGCCTTTCCTGCCATCAGTGGGACACCTCGGTGACGCCCCACACCCGCATGGCGCGCTGGCGGAACGCGTCGAACTCCTCGCGCGCGCGCTGTTGCGCGGCTTGGTGCTCCCGGTCCATCTGCTCGAGCATGCAGTCGAACTCGACGTTCAGCAGCGACATGAGCTGCGGCAGGGCGAGGCCGCGACGCACGCGCTGATCGGGCGCCGGCGCCAGGTTGGGCATCCCGAGCTGCTGCTGGCCGGACGGCGGAAGCGGCGGGTTCGTCACCCGGCCGGCATCGGTTGCTGCCCAGGTGGCCACCGGCCGCCCGTCGCGACCGCTGGCGCGGTTCTCGCATCGGCGGACCAGGCCATCGGCGTCCAGCTCGCGCAGGAGGCCGGCAACAGCAGCCGTGCTGAGCAGCATGGCCTCGCGCGGCGCGCCCGCCTCCAGTGCGGCGTTGCCCGTCAGCTCGAGGGCTTCTGCCGCAGTGCAATCACCGTGGATGCCCAGGCAGTACAGCGCCAGCTGCCGCTGGTAGGCGCGGATTTCAGCCGGCTCCATGTGCGCCTCCGAACCCGAGGTCGGCGGCCGCACGGGCCATCGCCGCGCGCGCCGCATCACGGTCGCGCACCGGCGCCGGCGTCACCGACGGGGGCGGCAGCGCCGCAGCAGCGGCCGGCACGGCGCCGCCGTCCATCACGTGCTTGACCGCGCGCTCGTAGGCGTCAGCCAGCATGCGCTGCTGCTGGAACCCGCTCTCGGCCGATGCATAGGCGTGCAGGTCCAGCTTCGACCGCACCAGCACGGTAAAGCCGCTTTGGGCCTGCCCCGGGCGCATCTCCTGCTCGACCTCCGGCAGTGCCGGCAGCATCAGGCACATGGCACGGAACCGGCCCGGATTCGGCGGCCACTGCAGCGCGGCGCGGAGGCAGCTTGCCAGGCCATCCGCGACCTGGCGCGGGGTGATACCTGCCAGCACCTGCAGCCAGATCTCACCGGACGACGTCAGCAGGCCCTCATTGTTCACCGGGCCCAAACCATTCTGGCGCACCCAGTTCCCCGGGAACATTGCAGCCATCCGCTGCCACACAGTCCAGAGCATGCCCACCGCTCGCGCATCCGGTTCAATGGATGACTTCGAAGTCGGCATCGATGACGTCGCCGACAGGCTGGCCAAGTCCGTCTGAAGCTGCGCGCTTTTCGTGCAGGCGCTGGTATTCGGCGACGTGGTCGGCAGAACCGAGCTGAGGGGTTCCATTGGGGCCTCCGGTGGTGGTGGTGGTGTTCATCGGCGTGGCGCCGGCGGCGTGGCGGCTTCGGGCGGTTTGGATTGCCCAGGCGAATGGCTTGCCGGGCGGGGACGGTTTCGACAGCCCCTCGGTGACGGTGTCGCGCAGGGTCTCCGGCGTGACGCCTTCGGCGATCGCGGCGACGAGGTCCGGATGGCTGGGGTTCGTCGTGTGGCAACCGGCCTGCCGCATCAGCACACACGCACGCCCCGCCTCGGTCATGCCGCCTAGAGATCCTTGAGCGTGCAGTGATGTATCTGGAGTAGAGGTGGGGTCTGGGGTCTGGTTACCCGTGTTCACACCCCCTGTCACACCCTCTGTCACACCATCCGTACCGCGTGACATGTCACGCACAGTCACGCGTGACAGGGCCGAATTCGTTGCGTAGTCACTGCCCGTTACATGCGTGACATGCAGCGCGCGCAGCTCGCTCATGCTGGCCATCCCATCCGGCACGATGCCTTTTGCTCGCAGGTCCTCGAACATCTTGGTTCGCCGGGCACGGGTGCGCGCCTGGCGCTCCGCCTCCGTTCCTTTCTTGGCGTCGTTGCGCTCTTTGCCGCCGGCGATGCGGGCTTGTGCCTTAGCGATTTCTTCGTCGGCGCGACCGTTGTGGCGCAGCCCGTCTTCCGACACCGGGAAGTAGCGATCCGCCACCTTCTTCACCGCCGCCTTGTCGCTGCTGGTGGTGGCGCCGGCGATCACGAACAGCTCGCTGAAAGCCTCCGGCAACGGCGTCTCTTCGGCGTAGTAGGCGAGCATCAGGCGCAGGTAAGCGCCGTGCTCGGTCAGCGACAGCCGGCTGGTATCGCGCAGGTAGTCGCCGGGGTACAGCTCGAAGTAGTTCATGGCCCTGCCCCATCGACCGATGCCGTGCGGCCGCAGCGCAGGAGCGCATGCTCGTTGGGCGGCAGCTGCTGCAGCCCGTAGGTCTCGCCCAGCTCGCTGCGCCAGCGGTAAGCAGTCGCGCGGCTCACGCCGAAGCGGCGGATGATGGCTTCCACGGTCGGGAACTGCTGCAGTTCAACCGCCCAGCGCATGAATTCCATGATGATGCGCGTGCTGCTGTAGCCAGCGAGGTCGTGCTGGGCCCTGTTCGCAGCTGATTGCACCACGGGTTGGGGGGCGCAGAGCGGCGCGGTCACCAGCGCGCGGTCAGCGGCGCCAGCGTCACCAGGGAATTGACCGCGAAGACCGAGAGAGGCTTGAAGGTTCATCGGCCCCCCTTGGCCCCAGCGAGCAGCGCCAGTTCCTGACGAACAGCGTCGCGCACGCGCCCGCCGGCAGGCAGCCGTCGCTTTGCGGCGGCCGGATCGTCGATGTCCTCCAGCGCTCCCATCCAACGGTAGGCCGTCGCGCGCGACAGCCCGAACGCTACTTGGATCGCCTCGGCCTGTAGCGGCCGAGACTGCTCCCTTGCCCACAGCACCACGGGCACCATCGGCAACAGCGGGATCACACCCTCGGGGATGCGCCTGCCAGCGGCATCGAACTCACCCACCACCGTTATTGCCCAGCTCACCAGCAGTGCGCTGCTCATGGGCCGACTCCAGCCGCTGCCACGCCGCGCGGCGCCAGCTCTTGGAGGTGGGTGGCCACGTAGTGCTTCACGGTGACCAGCTCGGCCTGCAGTTGCCCCAGCTCGTCCTGGGCGCGGCGCAGCTCCGGGATGTCCTTCGCGCAGATGCGGCCGTCGGCGAGCACCTGCGTCAGCGCTTCCAGGCTGTGACCGAACTCGACCGACAGGCGGGCCACGCCGAGGACGCCGGCGTGCGGCTCCATCAATGGAATGCGCGCGCCCAGGAATCCGTAGCGCTGGGCCAGCTCTCGGGAGCAGGCATCCCGCCAGTGAGGCGGCAGCGCGCGGATCCACGATTCCTCGAGGTCGACCGGCATCTTGACCGTGCCGTTGCGGATGCGCGCGATGATCTGGCCGTTGGCCTTGATCGCGCGCTCGACGCTGTCGGCATCGCTGCCGGTGTGGAACTGCAGGATCCGCTCACCGGGCGCCACTTCCGCCATGTACTGCTCGGCGATCGCCTGGGCCAGGCTGGTATCGGTGTGGCTGCTATTGCGGATGGCGTCGGTGGTGTATCGGAACACCACCGACGAGCGGGGCTCATGGAACTGAGGGTCAGGCTTCATTTACGCACCTCGGGAGGCGATGCAGAGTGGTCGTCATGGACAGGACGACCGAAATTCAGGGGATTGGAGCGGGCGATGCTGGGGCCGGGGCCTCGGTGAAGCAGGTCAGGCAGCGTCGATGGGGACGATCCGCCCTTCGTCGGGATCGCACTCGGGCGGCGCGCCGAAAATGTCGGGCCGCAGTTCGTGTCTCGAGACCAGGGTTATTGCCTCGATCGAGAGGATGTGGTGTGCGGCGACGGGCCTGCGGCCCGTCCGCCACTGGGAAACGAGAGCAGGGTGAACCTTGAGCAGGCGCGCAAGCGCGCCCTGCCCTCCTGCCGCGTCGATGGCCTTTTGGATCGGTGTCGCCGTCTCGATGCATGCGTTCATGCCGCCAACCATAGCAGTGCTATTTACCCAAGTAAATAGCACCGCTGTTCGCCTTCCTTAACACCCCCTAATAGCATCGCTATATGCCCAGGCCAACGAACCCCAAGACCACCGAAGGCCGCACGATCGCGGAGGCCATCGCTCGCTCCGGCCTCACTCAAGCGGTGGTGGCCGAAAGGCTGGAGGTCACCCCCAGCTTCATCTCGCAGTTCGCAACCGGTTTGCGTCCAGTGCCCTGGGACAAGGCGGAGGCATTGGCTGATGTGCTCGGTATGCAGCCGCAAGAAATCAGCGTTGAGTACGCACGGCTGATGGATCGATTCGGCACGTCTCAGGTGGCGAGACTTGATGCCGATATCGTGAATTCCGCCATCGCTGTGGTGCGCAAGGCTCTAGATCTGGCCACAGGCGAGACATTCGATGTCGAGCAATCCCCCGATCTTTTTGCCCAGGCGCTGCGCGTGGCACTCGCCGCCGATTTGAGGAAACAGGGGAAGCGTTCGGATGGATCTCGATCAGGAAATGGACAAGCTGGCTCAGCTGATCGCGCTTCGCGCGCGGCTGAAAATGGGCGTGAAGCCCTCGCTCACAGCAGTAGGAAGCGCAAAGCCGGCTAAGCCGTCGCCGGCCCCGCCGGCGAAGCCCGCAACGCGCATGGACGTCGTCCTGCGCGAATCCCATTGCCGCATGATTCGCCACTTCCGCCGGCTCTGGGGCACCCCCATGCAGCTGCTCATTGACCAGGCGTGCTTTGGGTACACCGGTATCGAAGAACTGCCTGACGATGAACTGATCCAGCTCCACATGGACCTCGAGCGGGCGCAGGACTGCATGCGCGACGGGGTCAGCTTTGAGGACGCCGGCTTGCTTAGAAGCCGATACGGATGAACGGGGAAGACCAGTGCGCACCATCTTTCTAGCAACCGGGCTTCTCGCCCTCACCCTTTCAACGTGCGCCCAGGCAGCACGAGGCGCTGACGAGGGCGCTGCCGCATCCGCCAGGAAGTCAGCAGAGTCGGCAAGGACCGCCGCGAAGGAAGCGGAACAGGCAGTGGACACGCTGCGAGCGTCGACAGCAGAGCATTGCCAGGCCGAATCCGCCGCGGCGGAACGAGTCATGAGCGCTCGGCAGATGGGGACCGCCATGTCCACGGTGATGGCAACCGCCACAAAGTATGGAGAGCCATACGTCGGGTTCGTAACCGCAGCGTATGCAATGCCCCGACTCTCCACGGACGAGGGCAAGGACGTCGCGATCGGCGATTTCCGGGATGACGCCTACAGACGGTGCCTCGAGCGCTGGGACTTCTGAATTCTTAACGGATTCAGGAACCCAGCATCAAAAACGGCGCGCGTTAACAGCATCGCTATTGTAATAGTTAGATAGCAGAGCTATTGTTTCGTGAACGGCAAGTGCCGGCACGGAGAACTAGCAATGCCCCTGACCCCCAGCACCACTCGCACTGCCCGGCTCGGCGTTGCCGCCCTGGCGTGCTTCACCCTCGTGGCCTTTGCCGGCTGGGTATCCCCGTCGGGGACGCCCGCCCCGCCGCGCGGTGACGCCCCCGACGGCCTGGTCATCACCAGCCCGCGCATCTGCGCCGCCTTGGCCGTGTACGGCTTGGCCGGGGCCAACGATTGGACTGCCCGCGCCGCCGTCGCCACCACCGCGCTCAATGCGTTCCGCGACACCACCCGGGCGCCGGACTGCGCGGCAGGCGTGACCACCGCGCTCACCCGCGATTTCCAACCTTCCCGCTGGCAGCTGGCTCTCGACTCGGTCGACGCCGTGCTGGCCGGCACCTCCCAGCTCTCCCCAGCGGCGTGCGCCCGGGCCAAAGCGGCTACCCCCCTGATGGCCGAAGACGGCAAAGAGCCGAGCACCATGCCGGTGCTGGCCCGGGCGCACTGCGTGGTCAATGAGCTGGCCCACCTGGAGGTGGCACCGTGATCGCCGGTATCCGCACGGAGCCGCGCGCGGCGATGGTCGCGGGGCAACGCGTCCCGCTGAGCCCCACCGAATCCAAGGTGCTGCAGCTGATCATCGACGCGGGCGACACGCCCGTTAGCCGGAAGGCCATCGAGGGCGAGCTGTACCCCAGGGGCGCACCGACCTCCAACACCGTCGAAGTGGCCGTCTGCCGCCTGCGGCAGAAGCTGAGCCAGCACGACTACCGCATCAACGTCACTCGCGGACGCGGCTACACCATCGCCAAGGGCGGTGCCCAATGAGCGTCTGGCCCCGCCTGCCTGCACTGGACGTGCTGGACACGATCATTGCTGAGCACAAGTTCGAATGCGAGGTCGTGGAAGCCCGCGACGCCTTCGCCGACGCGATCGCCGCCCTCAAGCACGCCCGCTCCACGCTGGCAACCGCCCTCCGGTGCTCAGCGCCGGACATGTTTGCAACCGACGAAGACGTCAACGAACACCTGGCGATCAGGCGGATCGATTCTGCCCTCGCCCGCGTCAAAGGCGGGGCGGCATGAGCAGCTGCGTCACCGACCAGGACTTCATCGCCGCCATGCAGCGCGACCTGCCGCCCATCGCCCCTCCGGTGCGACGCGGAGCCGATGCCGCAGCGCCGACCGACCGTGGCTCACCGACGCCGAGCCCCGTTGCCGGTGGCGCCACCACTGCCCACGTGATCCTTCCCGCCCAGGAGCAACCATGAGCATGAGCGCCGTCGTCCTCCCGTTCCCCAGCGACACCACAGCGCGCGCCAGCGGCGCCGGCCTGACCGTTGCCACCGCCGCCAGGCGCCTGGGCTACTCCACCCATCACATCGTCCGCGCTGCCGCGCTGGTGAGCGCCGTCGTCGTCCCGTTCCCCAGCGACACCGCAGCGCGCGCCAACGGCGCCGGCCTGGCCGTTGCCATCGCCGCCAAGCGCTTGGGCTACGCCACCCATCACATCATCCGCGCTGCCGCGCTGGCGCGCCGCGAGGTGCTCGCCGGCCGCAAGAGCGCTGGCCGCGCGGCATCGGATATCACCCGCGCCCTCGCTCGCGCAGCGCGCGACAAGGGAGGCGACCTCGCATGAGCGTGATCGACTTCTCCTTCGGCCTGGTGCTGGGCTTCGCCGCCGGCGCGTGGGCGGGTATTCACTGGGCGCTGCGCCGCCAGGATGAGCAGTTCGCTTGCCTCATGGAGCAGATCCGATGCGCGCGCTGATCCGCCACTGGCGCGCGGCCGTGCTGGTGCTGCTCTGCGGCCTGCTGGCGCTCGGCGCGGTCATGCACCAGGCCGGGCACGGCGACGTTGGCGTGTACATGCTCATGGCCGCCCTGTTCTTCGCCAGCGTGGTGCCGGACGCATGGAGGCGTGGCCGCGATGGCTGAGGCACCCACCGTCGCCTCCACCATGCGCGAAATGCGTCGTGCCGGTGCCGCAGGCGAACCGGTCCCGGCAGACGCTGTGCAGATCTGGGTGCAGACGTTCATGACCCTGCTGTACGGCACGCAGGCTCCAGTCAGATACGAGCGCAGGCGCCTGTACAGCACCGAGCCGTGGCAGCCGGCGGAAATGGGCGACGTACAGCACCGTCGGCGCCGGAATCTGGAAATCCGCGCGCTGTACGTGCATCCGCCCGTCGAGAAGCTCAAGGACCATCGCTGGCCGGCCGACGGCGACGGCGATTGCGAATGCCTGGACTGTGGCGAATCCAGGTGGCTTTCCGACGAGTACTGCAAGCCCTTCAAGGCACCGCGCGAGAGGCGTGACGGCGTGCCATTCGACCCGAGGTGGGTCCGCGCCGCGCTGGAGAAGCTGATCGACCTGACCAAGCACACCAACACCTTCGATCGCCACAGGTGGCGCACCGAGGCTACCTACCAGATCGAGCGAATCGATCAATACGAGAAGGCGCGTCGCGGATGACCACCAACCTGCAACTCCTCGGCCGTGGCCTTGATGCAGTGCTGCTGTCCCGCACTGACCAGATCACCGCCCACCAGCGCCTCGACCGCTACTACCGCGCGGTCCTGGTGCATCCCTGCAACCTGCGCGTACGCCGGATCTGTGTTGGCGAGCTGTTCCAGGCGGCGTGGAAGCGCGGCGCAAAGCCGCAACTCGCCCTCCTGCACACCAACCACCCGACGCCCCCCATCTCCGACGGAGAAGCCTGAGCCATGTTCTTCCGCAACTTGACGATGTTCTGTTACCCCCAGCTGCCGATGTTCGATTGGCAGGATGGCCTCATGCACGCCGCGCTGAAGCCGGTGGGCCCGCTCGAGATGAGCACTGCCGGCTTCGTTTCGCCGTTCGGCAGGGAAGAGAAGGAGGTCCTGTCGCACGCCATCGGCGATGCCATGTGGCTGGCAGTGGGAGCCGAGGACAAGATCCTGCCCGGCGCCGTGGTGAGCAACCTCCTGGCGCTCAAGCTGGAGGAAATCGAAGAGAAGGAGGGGCGTAGGCCCGGTGGGCGCGAGCGCAAGCGCCTCAAGGACGACCTGTTCCATGAGCTGCTGCCGCGCGCGTTCGTCCGCGCATCGCGCACCGACATGATCCTCGACAGCCAGCGAGGCGTCGTGTTCGTGGATACCAGCAGCCGCAGGACCGGCGAGAGCATGATCAGCCATCTGCGCGGCGCGGTCGGCAGCTTCCCGGCGCTGCACGTGAACGCCGAGGTCGCCCCCACCTCCGTCCTCACCAGCTGGATCGCCGGCGCTGAGCTGCCCGACGGCCTCAGCCTGGGCGAGGAATGCGAGATGAAGGACCTGGCCGAGGGTGGCGCCGTGGTCAAGTGCCAGCACCAGGAGCTGCGGTGCGACGAGGTCGACCTGCACCTGCAGTCCGGGAAGCTGGTCACCAGGCTTGCCCTGGTGCTGAACGACCGCCTCTCCTTCGTGATCGGCGACGACATGGTGGTTCGGAAGCTGCGGTTTCTGGACGGCGCTCTGGAGCAGCTGGAGGAACCGGAGGAAGACAACCGCCGCGCCGAGCTGGACGCGCGCTTCCTGCTGCAGTCCGCCGAGATCGGCCAGCTCTACGACGTGCTGGCCCGGGCGTTCAAGTTCTCGACGGTGGCATGAGCATGGCCGCCAACAACCGCGCCTCACGGCAGGCCGCGCACAACGGCATGGCCGCTGGTGGCCGACCGATCCGCGTGCCCCGCGCGGTGAACAGCGTGCGCGCGCACCTGCGCAGGCACCTGGCAGAAGAAGGTCACCGGATGCAGGACCTGGCCCCGGTCTGGGGGTGCACCCGGCACAACGTCTACGACCTGTTCTATGAGGACCGGCCGCTCTCGCCGCGCCACATCGACCTGGCTGCAGCGTTCCTGCGCCTGGACGACTTCGACACGAACGAACTGCGCCTGCTGGCGGCCCGTGAGGCCGGCTGGCACATCGATATCAACCTACTGCTGGAGAAGGGAAATGTCTGACACCACGATCAGTGCGCCCGCAGAGCTGGCCGAGCAGCAGGGGGAGCTGCCGCCGTTGCCGGAAGCCTATGGCGAAATCACCTATCGCCGAAAGGCCGGCTACATCGGGCGGGTCGAGGGCTTCACTCGCAACCAGATGAAGGACTACGCACGCGCAGCCCTCTCCGCAACCGGCAAGCAGCAGGTTGGCGAGGTGCAGGGGGATGCTCTGTCGTCTTTGCCGCTGTACCGATTGGCCGACGATGCGAACGGGAAGCGTGGGCTGCATCGTGACGACACCGGAAGCTGGGTGAAGATTCAAGACGTTGAGCGCGCCCTCGCCGCCCGCCAGCCGGTGGTATCAAATCAGTCATCCGGGAATTCCGGAGAACTGGGCGTTGAAGGTGCCCGCCAGCCGGGGGCGCAGGCCTGCACGAACTGCGACCGCACGGATACCAAGGTCATCTGCCAGAACTGCGCAGGTCTGGCCTGGGACACCGGCCGCCTGCATGAATTCCACGACACCCGTGAGCTGCATACGAGTCTCGGCGATGGAAGTCTGGATCACCTGATCCCTGACGAATGGCACGAAAAGCCGCTGCTTCGCTTCCAGGGCGTGTGTGACGTGGGCGACGACAGCGTGGGCGTGGCGCCTCGCTCCGGCAACGTGCTTGCCGCTGACCAGGCCGGAACGGTGCTGGGCGACTATCTCGCCGCGCGTGCGGCCAAGGAAGGTGGCCAGTGAGCAAGCGCGACTATCCGGATTACGAGCCTGGCCGTCCTCGCAAGCACCGCGTTACCGTTGGCGACGCCACGTTCATCGTGACCAGCAACGTCAACGGGAACACGCGCTGGATTCGCGAGGTGCACCATGTTCGCCGGCACCGCAGCGGCAGCAGCGCGGATGTATGCATCTACCCGAACGGTGGCCGAAAGCCGTCTGCCACGCTGGCATCTCTGTGGGCTCACCTGGGCATCGATCCCGATGCGCAGTGGAAGGAGTGTGCGGCGGATCATCCGGCATTCCCTTCCACGCGGTCGATCAGGACAGCGATGGACGCCGTCGATGATGCGCGGATGGGGGCTGCTGCCACTGCCGCGCTTTTGGCCGCCGGATGGACGTGGGTAGCCGACGGCGCCGGGCGCTGGGATGCCCCGACCGCGCAGGGCATCGACCTGTCGGGGTGGGAGTTGGTTGAGCGCGATGGCGGGATCATGGTCAAGAGGATCGGCGTTGCCAGCACGATTTGTCATGCCGACGAAGAGGACGCGAACGGCCCCGAAGGAGTGCTGCTCTACCTGCTCGCCAAGCAGGTGATCGACCAGCGCGATGCAGCGCCGGGGGTGGGCAATGGGTGAGATCAAACTCAACCGCGAGAGTTCCATGCGCATCCTCAACAGCACAGACGCCTCACCCGACGCGCGTGTGATCGCTGCCTTTGCCGTGATGTTCTTCGAGGCAGTCGAACACGCCGACGAATTGGACGCCGAGACCTACGCGATCGCCCACAAGTTGCTGCGCATGGGCGCCAGCGAGCTCGACCAAGCAAGGGAGCAGGCCAATGGCTGAGGTCGCCATCGACATTACCGGCGAGGAAGGCGCGCCGTCCGTCGTCAACATTCACGGCTTCGACCTGCAGCTGACAGGCTGCGGTATCTCCATCGACATGACCCACGAACAGGCACAGGCCATCTACCTGGGCTTGGCGGAGTTCTTCGGACCCGAGAAGGAGCCGACCAATGGCTAACACGACCTTCCACATGCACCTCAGCGTGCGCGGCGCCATCCTGGATTTCAGCAAGCGCGAGCTGGGCAGCCTCTTCCAGAACACGGCGACCGGCCGCTGGCTCACCGCCGACGAGGCGAAAGGCGCGCTGCTGGATCACCTGGCTGCCGACCGCGCGGTGCTCCTGATGGGCGCGCCCTGCGCCGGCCACACCACCGCCACCCAGGCCGCAGTGAAGCCGCTGCGCCGTGGCCCCACCCTGCTGCCCAAGGAGCCCCGCTGATGCGCGAGCGTCCCATCCTGTTCAACGGCGACATGGTGCGCGCCATCCTGGCCGGCCAGAAGACCCAGACCCGGCGCGCGGTGAAGCTGCCCCGGAATAAGCCCCTCGGTTGGGAAGCATCCACCGTCGGTGGATACGGCGCGCGCGACAGCAAGGGGCTGCTGGTGCCCGAGCACGTCTGCATCGGCCATATCCGTACCGGAGAGGCACTGGTCTGCCCCTTCGGCCAGCCCGGCGAGCGGCTGTGGGTGCGCGAAGCGCACGCCATCTTCCCAGCTCATGGCCAGCACCGCCCCGACGGTGAGCGATGGGGCCCGTGGGGCGGCCTGCCGACCACCGTGTCGGACGACCGCAGGCAGATCGCCTACTACCGCGAAGGCTTCGACCGATGCGACCCGGGCCGCTGGCGCCCCAGCATCCACATGCCGCGCTGGGCCTGCCGCCTGGTGCTGGAGATCACCGACGTGCGCGTCGAGCGGCTCCAGGCGATCAGCGAGGCGGACGCGCTGGCAGAGGGTATCGGAGAGCTCAACGGGCGCTACAGCCACAACGGCGGCAGCTGGGAGTGCCGCACTCCAGGTGGTGCATTCCACGAACTGTGGACCAGCACCGGCGGCGACTGGGACAGCAACCCGTGGGTGTGGGTCATCGAGTTCAAGCGCGTGGAGGTGGCCAATGGGTAACGGGATGCCGATCGGCCTGTGTTGCGTCTGCGATGACCCGCTCGACCTCAGCGATGCCGGTATCTGCAAGACCTGCGGCAACGGCTTTTGCTGGAACGAATGCGGCGAATGGCACCGCGGCAAACACACCTGCTCCACCTGCATGGACGCCGACGAAGGCGACCAGGACGACAACGAGGACGATTCCAATGGCTGACGGCTCCCGCTCCTTCAACTTCCCCGCACCGCAGAAGTCGCGCCTGCGCGCCGGCGAGATCGTGGTTGATCTGTTCGCCGGCGGCGGCGGCGCCAGCGAGGGCCTCAAGCAGGCCCTGGGCATCGATCCCGCACTCGCCTACAACCACGACGAGCTGGCCATCGGCATGCACGCCGCCAACCACCCGCTCACCATCCACCACCGCGAGGACATCTGGCACGCCGACCCGCGCGCCGACGTCGCTGGGCGCCCCGTGGGCTGGTTCCATGCTTCGCCGGACTGCACGCACTTCAGCCAGGCCAAGGGCGGCCAGCCACGCAGCCGGAAGACGCGCGCGCTCTCCTGGGTGGTGCTGAAGTGGGTGGGCCAACTGCTGCGCGCCGACCGCGCCAATGGCACGAACACCGCGCCGCGCATCATCTCGATGGAGAACGTGTGGCAGATCCTGACGTGGGGACCCCTGACCGCTAAGCGCTGCAAGGCCACCGGCCGCGTGCTGAAGATGGATGGCAGCGTGGCTGCGCGTGGTGAGCGCGTGCCGGTGGAACAGCAGCAGCTGGTGCCGGACAAGCGACACAGCGGCCGCACCTGGCAGCAGTTCGTCGCCGCGCTGCGGGCGCTGGGCTACGCGGTCGAATGGCGAAAGCTGGTGGCGAGCGACTACGGCGCCGGCACCAGCCGCGAGCGCCTCTTCCTGCTCGGCCGCCGAGACGGTGAAGCCATCGTGTGGCCGGCACCGACACACGGCACCGGGCCGGGCCAGAAGCCCCGCGTTTCGGCCGCCGATTGCCTGGACTTCAGTGTCCCCTGTCCCTCGATCTTCGGGCGAAAGCGAGAACTGGCCGATGCCACGAAGCGCCGAATCGCCAAGGGCCTGCAGCGCCACGTGCTGGGATCGGCAGATCCGTTCATCGTGCCGGCGACCCACCAGGGCGGCGACCGCGTGCACCCCGTTGGCGAGCCGATGCGCACGATCACCGCTGCCAACCGCGGCGAGCTGATGCTGGCGGCACCGGAACTGGCACCCTTCATTGCCGAGCACGCAAACAGCAGTCATGCCCTGGGTTCGATGCGCGCTGACGAGCCACTGCGCACGGTCTGCGCGGGCACGAAGGGCGGGCACTTCTCGGTGGTGAGCCCGATCCTTGCCGGCGTCGGTGGTCGCGCCGGCCAGTCCGAGCCGCGATCCGCCGCCGAACCGCTCTACACGATGACGGCAAAGGCCGATACCGCGCTGGTGGCGCCCACGCTGGTGCAGACCGGCTACGGCGAGCGCGAGGGCCAGGCGCCGCGCGCACTGGACCTGCAGCAGCCACTCGGCACCGTCGTGGCCGGCGGCGTGAAGCACGCAGTGGCGGCCCCTCACCTGGTGAAGTTCAGGGGCGATAGCATCGGAACGCCGGCTACCGATCCCGTTCCGACGATCACCTCCGGCGCAGGTGCGGCGCGGCCGGCTGGCGCTGCTCACGCACTCGGGCTTTCTACCGCTTTCATGGTGCAGGCTGCGCACGGCGAAGGCCGCCCCGGCGGCGTCCAGCGCTGGGGAGCAGGTAGCACGGAAGCACGCCGGCAGCTGGGAACGGTCACCGCCAGCGGCAGCGGCGGGCATGCGCTGGCGGAGGCGGAACTCGCCCACCTGTCGCCCGAGCAGGAGGCCGGCGCGCTGCGCGTAGCCGCTTTCCTGATCAAGTACTACGGCACCGGGGCCAACGTCCCTACCCTGGTCGACCCGGTGGACACCATCACCACGCGGGACCGCCTGGCGCTGGTCACGGTGGTGATCAAGGGCACTCCCTACGTCATCGTCGATATCGGCCTGCGCATGCTCAAGCCGCACGAGCTGTATCGGGCTCAGGGCTTCCCGGTGGGCTACATCATCGATCGCACGGCGAACGGCACGCCGCTGACCACCAGCGCCTCGGTTCGCATGGTCGGCAACAGCGTCAGCCCGCCGCCCCTGCGCGCGCTCGCCGAGGCCAACCTCGACCCGGTCTCCGCTCCGATGGCGATGGCAGCGTGATCGCTGCCTTCCCCCAAGGCCGGCACACAGCGCGCGTGCTGCTCCAGGAGGCACGCGCGCGCCGCGGCACACCGTTCGCTGCAGTGTTGCTGCGCTGGGCCAGTAATGCCCGGCGCAGAGCCGGCGCCGCGCCCACACCCCAATCCACTTCGGCTGCCGAGCATTGCTCAACGCTGCCCGCACAACTGGAGCTGTTTGCATGATCGGCGCCGGAGACTGCAACGAAGAGAACAAGAAGGAGAGACAGCCTTGAAGACCGATGAACAGTGTGCAGTTGATGCGCCTGGGTTGAACTGCCAGCAGCTCGCCGCTATCGCGATGGCCGCAGCTCTTGAAAACGGCCTCACGAGTACGGAGATGACGCCCGGCGGTGGGCCGACGCTGACGTTTCGGTTCCACGGCGAGAGGCAGTACCAAGCCGCCTGCGACGCATGGCGGAACTACGCGCTCGCTTTGGTCGACGTCGCGGCGCCGCCAGCATTCACGGCCGCCCAAAGAGCAGCTACCCAGATAGGCCTGGCCCTGTTTGATGACCCGACCCTTGACCTGTTCCAGATCGCCGACCTGGTGGCCAGCGCGCGCATCGGCGCGCCGGCGGCGCTTCTGTCTCCACAGCTTTCCGACACGGAGGACACCCGCAATGGGCGCCGCTGAAATCATCCCCGAAATCCAGTTGAGGCTCGAGCAGGTTGAAGCCCAGACCGGCATGAAGAAGAGCTACATCTACCGTGAAATGGCGAGAGGCAATTTCCCGCTCGCACACAAGGTAGGAAGCGGCACGCGCTGGTATCAGAGCGATGTTCAACGTTGGATCGCGGCCCAGAGCGCCGCCCCGCGCTGGGAGCCCGGCAGGGCGGGAGTCGCGGCCAACAGCGACGGCAGCGGCCTTCAAACGGTCACCGAGCGGTCACCGGCGGCGCAACCTTGACGAACCGGGCGCGGCGGTGAATGCTAAGTGCCTGATTCGATGGTGGGCCCACCAGGATTCGAACCTGGAACCAAAGGATTATGAGTCCTCTGCTCTAACCGTTGAGCTATAGGCCCTGCAAGGGTTTCAAGCGATGCGGCGTGTCCGCCATTGTAATTTCGGTGTACCCCTGCGACTAGTCAGCCCACCCCCGAGGGCATCCATCGCGTCCCGCATCGAGGCGGCGTGAGTGTACCGTTCGGCCATCGCTCTTGTCTTCCACCCGCCCGTCGCTTGGATGGTTGCCGCGTCCAGGCGAGGCAGATGAGTGAGCGAGAAGCCCGCAAGCAAGCCAGGCGGCTTGCTCGGGCCACGGGGCGCAGCAGTGGCGTCCACGCCCCCGTCTCGCCAAATGTACGGCTCTATGCATGGGAGCTGGACTGTGCCGCCTACCGAACCCTGGACCCTGTGTCTCGCGTGCTGCTTATCGAGCTTCGCACGCTGTACAGACCATCCGCCGGCGCTGAAGTGCTCCTCAGCGCCCGGCAAGCCATGGAGCGCATAGGCGTCACACAGAGGCCGGTACGCCGAGCATCCAGAGGATGCTGATGCGCACGCCGCGTAAGGTCGACTTCCTGGCCTTGGACGAGATCGGCCTTACCGTATCCACCGAGAAGGGGCAGACCAGGCTGTTCGAGCTGATCGACTCAAGGTACAGCCGCCGGCGCCCTACACTGATCGCCACGAATGCCACAGCGGCGACCTGGCCAAGATAGGGAAGCGCACCGCGGACAGGCTGAGGGAGGCATGCGTAGCGGTTTCGATACCGGGTGACAGCTACCGTGGGCGCGCGCCCACCGACAAGGTGCTGCTGGACGCACCTTGGCCGATCAACCAGCCGACTGGAGAGGCCCTCCGCTACATTGTGTCCGTCGGGCAGGACGTCGAACGCGAGTCGGAGCCCAAAGCAGCATGACCACACGCGCGCTGCCTACAGTGGAGGAAGTGAGAGCGCGGCTGGAGGCAGCAGGCCACTACGTCACCATAGATGGCCGCGTAACCGAGCAGACGGCGGCAACCCTGCCCCCCCCCCGCCCCGCCAGCCGGCTACGCCGTTGGCGGCTGGAAGGAAAGGGCCGCTGTTCTTCCAGCCCGCTAAGACACCTTGGTACTACCTGGGCGAGCTACTCGAATGGGTCAGGGCCGGCGAGAGTTTTAAGTAACTGGCAGCTCCCGAGAAGGATCTTTGCCAACAAGGCGCGGCCCCATAAGTTCCAAGACTGGCCAAACGACCTGCCCCACGCCCTATACTCTCCGTGCGACCTGCTCGCTATTGGAGTGAGCACGATGAAGTCGTGAGTGCATAGCCAGGAAACTAATAATGCGCCTACAGGAATCCAGTGTCTCGGTCGCCGAGCTGATCGACCAGTTCAATCGTGGTGACATGGTTGTTAACAACGAATACCAGCGACAAGCTCGGCTTTGGCCTAGTGCTGCGAGGAGCTATTTCATCGACACAATCTTGTGTGGCTTCCCATTCCCAAAAATCTACGTCCTGGAACAGCTCCGTCTTCCACAGATGCGTCCATTCAAGGAGATCGTTGACGGACAGCAACGGGTAACGACCATTATCGATTTTGCGCAAGGAAGGTTCGCCTTAGGCAAAAACTCAACTCACTTCATAGGAAAGCGGTATCAGGACTTGGAGCCAGAAGATCAGATTAGGTTCATGAGTTACGCGATTTCTTGTGATGTGATCAGAGATGCGGAACGTGCAGACATCCTGCAGATGTTCCGCCGCATGAACGCCTACACGCTCCCTCTCAATGAAGCGGAGAAGCGCCACAGCGAGTTCTTCGGTAGCTTCAAGGATTGGATTACCGAGCGCCTTGAGAAATGGGGCCGACTAATCGCTGATTGGAAGATCCTCACCTCGAGGAGCATCGTCCGCATGGAAGATGCCGAGCTAATTGTTGAGATCGCGCTCGCCATGGAAGACGGGATTCAGAGCACAAGCGCAGCAAAGCTACGCAAACTGTATAAAAAGTACGACACAGATTTGCCGCAGCAGGCGGAGTGGTCTACCCGCATCGATGAGGCTCTTCAGTTCGTCCAAACAGAGCTTTCGCCGCTCCAACAAACGTACATGACTAAGTCTTACGCCTTCTTGTCGCTGGTGGTTGCTTTGATTCACAACAAATGGGGAATCCCCGGCCTCGCCCAAGCCACTCAAATTGACCCAACAGGCGCCTTCACAAATTCGGCCGACGCACTCGGCAGACTCTCAGACCTCGCGTACGCCCACGAGAACAAGGACCTCGATAGCCCCTACCGGCGGTACGTTGAGGCCTGCACCGCGGGATCCAACAGAGCTCCCCAACGCCTGGTGAGAGCTGAGTTCATTCTTAAAGCCCTGCAGGGCCTGTAGTGAATGGATCTTCAGTGGCTGCAACATCGCCTGGATAAGCGACTGGACGATCTTCGTGATCATTTGGTCGCTTCGCTAGCGACGGCAGAATTTCCTCTCAGGAGCGAAGCCAAGCTTCACGAACTTGAGGGAATACTGTCGACGCTTTGGCAGTGCTGGAACCGTTACTGCAGACAGGTCGTAATGGCGTCGTGTCTCGGTTGTGACACACGTTCCCTTGGAACGCTAGTCGCGGTCCATCCTTCTGAGCCCGTAGTTTCATACCTGGCTAAGAACCAGCAAAACGGCGTTCCACCTAGAACCGTCGGTAGCGTCACCCTCACTAGACTCGAACCTACCTGGGGGGATATGGCAAAACTTGTCCAGATCATTGCCGCGCTTGGTCCTGCGAACTCAGCACAACTCCTCACTGCTTTTGGTACGGTGCCGCGCATTGCGCACATTCAGACCATCCGAAACGCCACTGCCCATCGAAATACACAGGCCATGACGGCGATTTCTAGCTGGCAGGCCTCATACATTGCGCAGAGGGTCCGGCATCCGCTGGAGGCGCTCTTCTGGACAGACCCAAGCGTGGGCAAGTATTTGGTACTAGCACGCATGGAAGACATGAGCCAAGCAGCGTATATCGCAAGTTGCTGAAAAGCGGCTCTAGCCTTGCCGGAGAGCGACCGCCCAATTTTCTCTTGCCGCCCTCCCCACTCAACACGGGTCTAGAGTGCCGCCCGCACCGCGGGGGCAGCAATCAGTTTCTTGTTAGCTGCTTGTCCTGATAGGGTCCGAGCCCTCGTCCCAAACCATGGGCCCCCTGGCAGTTACCCACAGTCACCGGGGGAATTCGGACCCCGGTTCGCGACAGTTTTTCGGCCGCTAGGGATGCTCCACCACAGGTCACGCCGAAAGGGGTTTCTTCCGGTGAAAAGTCCCATTTGTGACCTGAGCGAGCTGTACATTGCACGCGCGGGCCGGATGCCTCCCCCGCCCCCACCCGGGCAACGCGGTGAGCCCCGGAAGTGCGCATTCCTGCGCACTCGGGCCCGCCCAGATTCGGCCGACCGGGGTCAAATGGTGGCCACCTCTCGGCCAGCTGCTATGCCTCGAATCGAGCTCGACCTGCCTCAAGTGATCAGCGACGCCCTCAACGATGCTGCGACGTCTGCTGCCCCCCCCCCCCC
>NZ_JBMOWY010000042.1:0-40752 GCF_049310345.1 Stenotrophomonas sp. GZD-301
CGGGTCCTAAGGGGTGAGCGACGGCTCCACAGGTTGTTGCGTTTTTTTCGCCCCCCCCCCCCCCCCCCCCCCCCCGGCTGAGCTGCTCGTAAAGGCGCTTCGCTGCCTACGCGCCTTTCAGCGGGCACTGGCGGCCAAGCCCGAGGGACTTTCCGCTTTCGCAACAAACCTGAGGAGCTAGTCGTGGCCGATTCAACCAGTGACGTCCCACAAACTCTCATCAAGCTTGAGCAGTTGCGGATCCGTAGCGATATCCATTTCGCAGTTCGCCGCGCTCTGAGCGAGCGGAGTCGCGACCTCAGCGCTCACCGGAAGGAAATCGAGCAGCAAGTGCAGATCGAGGCAGAAAGCTCCAGTGGCCGCGAGGCACACATCGGCCAAGGTCGCGCCACTGGTGGCAAGACCTTAGACCAGCACCGGGAGAATCGGCTTACCGAGCTGAGGCGCCATCTGGCCGCCATTGATGCCGTGAATGCCGTCGTGGCCGCCGCGCATGAGGAATTCGAACTCACAAGCGGTGACGTGGTGGCGTTCAAGTCCGCTGAAGCTCACCTACAGAAGACGCTGTGATCCGGGCCCGCCTCTACGACGAAGTTAAGGCGCTCTATCAGGGCGTCCTCACCGTGGCGGACGAGGACGCCAGGAAAGAGCTCGAAGCGCGCCTGCTTGAGTTGGAGCGCCAGGAAGAAGCGTACATCCGCCAAGTCGCTGCCGAGGGAAAGAGCATCCCTCGCCGCGCTGACGCGAATCCGGCGGTGCTGCTGGCCGATTAGCCAGAAGGGAGGGACCAGCAGGCGGTGTCCCCAACAACACCTGCAGCCCGGACCGGCACCAGGCGGATCCGCAACCTCATGCCGGTGACCGGCGCACCGCGTTGCCCAAAGAAACAGTGCATGACGCGCGATATTTAGACCATCGCGTCACACCGAGACTGGCAAAGGCTGCAGGACAGCCAATTACATCCTATATGGGCTGCCAATTGCCCCGATGATCAGACGTCAGCGATCAACTGAGCGGGTAGCGGCAATCCGATCCTTGTGCAGCATAGAGCCAGGAGGGGTGAGACGGACCCAGAGATCATGCTCAGCTTCGAATAGTCTTCATTTGTACGAAGCGCCGCAGCCAATTGACGCTGGACGGCCGTCAAGCCAGTCCCGTATTCAATAAGCACCGCTTTACCATGGTTGTCCAACTCTTGGAGCAAACCATCTTCGCTCGACGTGTCGGCCATCCACAGCTGCAACGAGACCTTTGGCCAATGCTTTCCAATGATCTCTGATAGCATGCCAAGCTCAGCAGCAAGCCCCTTGGCACGGCAGAACAAGGCGACCAAGGGGACTAGAGTGCTGCCGCCGCCGGCCCGTTCAAAGTACCTGTCGTCCTTGCCCTTCGGATGCATTGCAAGGTCACTGTATGAAGTAAACACAGTTGGGTATCGCGTTCGAGTGACGAGGGCAAAATTCAACCGCGCTATCATCTCTCCGACAATGGCAGCTAGTCGCGAATCTTCGTTCCTGCATGCAGCCGAAAGCAGCATTACGCTACCGACGCTACCAGACTGGAAGTCTGCAATTGGAAGTACGAGAACGGGGTTCCGCTCCCAGATATCCACGGCATCTGCAAGGTAACTCGCTGCATTGCGGAACCCGGCAACCGAGCGACCCTCATCCTCCAGCCAGCGGCGCCAGAGCCCAGCTATCGCGCACCTTCCTAATAGACGATATCCAATTAGGCTGCCGTCCACAGGGCTTCTCGAACCGACTGCTCTAGCCAACCAGTCCGGCGAGCTCATCACAGGTCGGATACGGTCCTCGAAGAAAGTTTCAAAGACCTGAAGATGCATTTCCACGGATCTAGAAAAGGATTGCCTCATCTTGGCTTTAACGGGCCCACCCTCAGCCTTGCAGGCAAGTGACCACAATGTGATCAGCGAGACCTCACTAGCACGAAGCGCAGACTCCATATTACCGGCCTGTCTGCACCATGCGTAGATCATCCAGGCACACACGTTTATCTGCAGGGCGGCGCGAATTAAGCCGGCATCGTCATCGGCCGCATTCTTGATAAGTGATGCAAGTTCCTTGAAATGTTGTTCTGAGATGTCCGGGAAATCCACCATCGCGATAGACTTCTGAAGCGGACTACGGAGCGCCCTAACGATTATCGACTCACCATGATTGCCACTCATCAGCATGCCGGCCAGTCGTTCGCCATTCCACTCACTGAACTCCACACGCGCATTGCGATGCATCCGGCAGAAACCGGTAAACATTTCGCGAACCGTCTCACTCATCGCACCTCCGATGACAATGCAGACAACTACCGGATCATTCCGGTATTCGTCAGGCAGACGATTGGGGATGTAGACTTCTAAAATTTCCTCCAATGATTGCCTTACGGCCTGCGTGGACGCATTCCAGTCGGATCTCGTGAGGTCGCCGGGCTTGATGGTGAACAAGTACACTACCCGCCCCGACTCTTCTACGCGGGTTGCTCCTACGTCTACGCCTCGCTGGGCCCCTCCACGGCCTGGCCTGGAAAAAACCTCAAACCCGTGCTCAGCCAAAAGGTCAGGAAAAATTGCATCCAGCTCGTCGCGTTCGCGCAGAGACGAGAGATAGTCAAGTAGAAGAACCTTCATTGGAGCCCCCTTTTCCTACATTTCAACAGAATCATGTCCAACTTTAGAGGATCTAGGGTCAACATCCTTGGCCGCTCAAATTGAATGCTGAAAGTGTTCATCGCTATCTCCCGGTAGCCGGGATCCCCATCAAGCTGATTGAAAGACGATATGACCGACGTTCCGTAAAGAATTTGGGTCGTTGGGAAGATAGCCATTAAGGCCGAAGGCTCAACGGCATCACCGGCGGCTTGGAATGATCGCTCATCAATTTCGCGACGAATGAAGTTCATCTGCTCAGAGGGTTGCAACTCCGGCAAGTCAAGACTTTCCAAGTTCTTGAGGCGTTCTCTTTCTCCCAGGACCACCTCAGACAAGCCCATAGCTTGAGTGTCCGCCTCATCCAACCCGCAGAGCATTTCGAACACCCCACCGTAGTTCTTCAGAAACACATCGTCGAGCAGAGCCTTCGGAAGCGATTTTTCTTCTGCAGTGACCGAGTGTTTAAGCATCCATAGGAGGCAGTTGACTGCCACGAACTGATTCGTGAACAGCCATCCTGCTGCAGCATACGCTGCACGGTTCCACCGATCAGACGGGATCTCACTGAAATCCACCTTGAGCGCCGTTGCGGGTGTCTCCTCGATTCCGATGACTTCGCTCAGAGTAGAAAGAATGGCGATATCGCCATACGCGAGCCAGTCAGCGATTACACGCGGCGCATGATCTCTATTAGCCACGATGCTTGCGACGATCGACTTAAACGCAGGACGAACCTCTTCCGGGACTCCCATCGACGACAGTCGCCGGATTGACTCCCCAGCAATAGCTACAGATTTGGTGGTGGCCAGGTGAGTGAATGCCGACAGCACGGCAGGCAGGCCTGCAGGGTGGTTAGAGACAGCTGCTTCGATCACCCCGATTAGCTGTCGAGTGTGCGCGACACCTCCTCGTCGTGCATAACGCGATAGCGCTTCAGTTGCAGAGTAAAGGTCTGCGAGCGAGCCGCCCGCTTCATAGGCAGCTAGAAGCTCCGAAAGACCACTCTCGTGAGGACCTGAATGCACCGACACAGCGGCCGGGAGCAGCCTGCGCGCAATCCCATCCTCTTCCCTGCGTGAGGTTAAGGCGAGCAGCCGCCCAGCGATTTCGCCTCTAGTGCACTCAGACGGCTCCTTCCAACTAAGCGCGAGCAGGGCTCCGGTAACGACTCTATTGTCGGTCGATTGAAGCAGCCTTGCGACCAACGCGTCATCATTTGACGCGTTGATCAGCTGCGGCAGGAGCTCCAAGGCACCCGCATCGCCACCGCGCGCCATATTGATGAGTGTATCGAGGTGGCCTTGCCTTTTCGCCGCCCACTTTCCGAATGCATCTAGGACACTACTCACCACCAGGTCCGGACTTGCCTTCGAATGGAGCCCCAGAACGGCATCTTTGACAGCGTTCTGATCTGCATCTATTGATGGAAGAAACGAAGAAATTAAATGAAGGGCAAAGAAAAACTCTTGCCCCTCAAGCGCGATAGCGTCTGCCGACAGGCTCACCAGATCAAGCATTGACGCGTTATGCAACGCAGCCAGTGATTTTGCCGTCTCCGGATCCAAGAGGGATCGCCTGTCTGTCTGATCCAGCAAGGCGCGCCAGAAGTTGGGCTCTAACGCGGCGTGAAGAATCTCATCGTCACTGACTTTGCTCACATCGCTGCCTCCTTGGCCATGGTTCTAGCGAAGACGATGCGCTACTGGCGGGCCGGATGCAAATGACGGGCGTCGGTGTATTTCCGGTGTAAGGCTGCCGGAAATTCGGCGCAAATATACGCAATTTAACGATGCTAGGCCGCAGGGCAAAATTCGGAAAAACACAGCTTTTGAGCGTGTTTTCCTAGGTTAGGCAACAATTTGCAACGACATGACGCTGGATTATGAGTCCTCTGCTCTAACCGTTGAGCTATAGGCCCTTGCGGCCGCACAGTGTAGTAGAGCCGCGCCCGGCCCTGCCACTGCCTGCGGGCATGCCCCGCGACGCCACACCCCCCTCAGCCGAAGCGGTGGCGCATCGCGTCGACCTGCCGTGCATTCTCCGCTGCCAGCGCGAGCGAGGCGGGCGAGCGCAGCAGTGACGAGGCCGTCAGCCGCTGCCAGTAATCCAGCGCCACCGGCGCGGCCCATTGCAGGTGCGCGAGCTGGCCACTGCGCTCTGGCGCAACCGGCCCGAGCGGTGCGGCCGCGCGCAGCACGCCGGTGCGCGAGGGAGCCAGCGACATGGGCAGCATGTCGTAGACGGGCGCCAGCGGCAGCGGGCCGCGGTCGGCCAGATGGAAGCCGAGGTTGCCGTGGTGCATGTCGCTGTTGCCGATGAGGCGCCCGAAGGCATGCAGTCGGGCCATATGGGTGGCGGTGGCGGCCGTCACCCAGCCCTGCGCCTGCAGCTGCTCGCCCGCGCGTGCCCAGTCCTGCGTGACGTCTCCCACGAACGCCGCCGTCAGCGACATCAGGGACACGAAGCCGCGCCGGCCAAGCACGTCCGGCGTGCGGTCGAAGCGCTGCACCTCGAGGAAGGTGTGCGTGCTGGTCTGGAGCAGTTCGGAAACGGCCGCATCCACGCCCGCATCGCGCAGGCACTGCAGCGCGAGGTGCTCGCACACGAGCAGGTCGGCCCAGCGCTCGGCAGCCTCACCGGCGGTGGGCTGGGCGAACTTCACCAGCACTGCCTGGCGGTGACCGTTGTGCGTCACGGTGGCGGTGAACTTGGGCTGCTCGCCACCGGGCGAGGAGCCGACGTCTTCGCCTTCCAGCACGGCCGCCGCGCGCGCGGGATAGTCGCGGGCGCGATGGTCGGCCTGGACGCTGTCCGGCGGCGCGTCCAGTTCGGCCAGTGCCGCAGCGACGGCGTCGCCCCCCAGCAGCAGGTCGCCGACGCCGGTGCCCCCGGCGCGCACCAGCGCCTGCAGGATGTCGCCCTGCTGCCAGCGGTTGAGATCGTCGGGCACGCCGAGAGCCCGGGCGCGTCGATGGGCGAAGGTGCGGCCGAGGAACCCCTGCGGGCGCAGGTCGTCCAGGAACCACGGGATATCGGGGAACCAGCCATCGACGGTGCCGTCCGGTGCGCGGCTGAGGTTGGGCCGCGCGGTACCGACGTCCAGGTGGAAGGCATCGCCGCTGACGGCGACGAGCGTTCCCAGCTCTTCGAGGCTCGCGTCGGGGCGCAGGCGGAACAGTGGCCATTCGCTGCCGGCGCCGGTGACACGACGGGCGGCATAGGCCGTGGCGCGGCCTCGCCCCAGGCGGACCACGCGGTCACCTGCGTCGGCCACCAGGCGGCTCAATGTCATCCGGGTGGCGCCGAGGCGCTCGGCCAGCGCGGCGGCCGCCACCACCTCGCCGGCAGGAAGGTGGTCGAGCAGCGCCTGGACGGTGTGGCGGGTGGGACGGGCCATGCGGGGCATTCGGGCGAATTATGTTACGAATATATAGACGTAAATATGGCCACTCGCAAGTGGAGCCGTTTCTATCTGTTTGATATCACGGCTACTTTACTTTTGCTGCCCGCCTGCCAGTCCATTTTTATGTTACGAATTACGTTACGAACCCGCAGGGCGGTTGCCATGCTGCGCTGCGCACGCGCAGCCGACCAACGGTCGGCTCTACCGGCAGGCCGCCCATAAAAAAACCCCGCCGAAGCGGGGTTTTTTCATCTACGCACCAACGCAGACATCAATCGATGTCCAGGAAGCTGCGCAGCTGCTCGGAGCGGCTCGGGTGACGCAGCTTGCGCAGCGCCTTGGCTTCGATCTGGCGGATGCGCTCGCGGGTGACGTCGAACTGCTTGCCGACTTCCTCGAGGGTGTGGTCGGTGTTCATGTCGATGCCGAAGCGCATGCGCAGCACCTTGGCTTCCCTCGGGGTGAGGCCGGCCAACACGTCGCGCACGGTTTCAGACAGATTGATGTTGGTGGTGTTCTCGATCGGGGACTCCACATTGGTGTCCTCGATGAAGTCGCCCAGATGGGAATCCTCGTCGTCGCCGATCGGGGTTTCCATCGAGATCGGCTCCTTGGCGATCTTCATCACCTTGCGGATCTTGTCTTCCGGCATGTCCATTTCCTTGGCCAGCTCCTCCGGCGTGGCCTCGCGGCCGTACTGCTGGAGCATCTGGCGGGAAATGCGGTTCAACTTGTTGATCGTTTCGATCATGTGCACCGGAATACGGATGGTGCGCGCCTGATCAGCGATCGAACGGGTGATGGCCTGGCGGATCCACCAGGTCGCATACGTGGAGAACTTGTAGCCGCGGCGGTACTCGAACTTGTCCACGGCCTTCATCAGGCCGATGTTGCCTTCCTGGATCAGGTCGAGGAACTGCAGGCCGCGGTTGGTGTACTTCTTGGCGATGGAGATCACCAGGCGCAGGTTGGCCTCGACCATTTCCTTCTTGGCCTTGCGCGCCTTGGCTTCACCGTAGGCCATCGCCCGGCTGATTTCCTTCAGCTCTTCCAGTTCCAGCCAGGTGGTCTTCTCGATATCGATCGTGGCCTGCTGCTCGGCGATGATCTGATCCTTCACATCACGCAGGGCCGAGGACCACTTCTGCTTGCGCTTGAGGGCGTCTTCCACCCATTCCAGGTTGGTCTGGTTGCCTTCCCAGGAACGGATGAAGTCCTTGCGCGGCATGCGCGCGGTCACGGTCGCCAGGTTCAGCACGCGGCGCTCGTGGGACTTGATGTCGGCCATCACGTCGCGCAGCTGCTTGACCAGCACATCGGTCAGCGGCAACGGCAGCTTCAGGGTCACGAACACGGCAGCCATGTCGTCGCGCAGCTTGGCCAGCGGCTTGCGGTCGCCCTTGGCGGCGGCCTTCTTGAACGCGGCGTAGGCATCGCTCAGCGCCTGCATGCGGCGCGCGACTTCTTCCGGATCCGGGCCGGTCGGGCCGGCGTCTTCCTCGGCGTCGACGTCGTCGTCGTCGTCCTCGTCGGCGTCGTCGTCGGCGTCATCGCTGGTGTCTTCGGCCACGGCCGGGGCCGGAACTTCCTCGACCAGGTCGTTGAAGCCGACGATCACTTCGGCCAGGCGCTTCTTGCCATCCTTGTGCGCGTCGTAATCGGCGAGCAGGGTTTCGACCGACACCGGGAAGGTGCCGAGCGCGGCCTGGACCTGGCCCAGACCTTCTTCGATACGCTTGGCGATGGCGATTTCGCCTTCGCGGGTCAGCAGCTCGACGGTACCCATTTCGCGCATGTACATGCGCACCGGGTCGGTGGTGCGGCCACCTTCGGTGTCGAGCGCGCTCAGCGCAGCGGCGGCTTCTTCGGCCGCGGTGTCATCGACTTCGCGGTTGCCGGTGTTGCCATCGTTGAGCAACAGGGTTTCGGCATCGGGCGCAACTTCATGGACATCAATGCCCATGCCGTTGATCATGCCGATGATATCTTCGATCTGCTCCGGGTCGACGATGTCGTCGGGCAGGTGGTCATTGACTTCGGCGTAGGTCAGGTAGCCCTGTTCCAGGCCCTTGCTGATCAGAAGCTTGATGTCGTTTTGCTGGGCAGGACGTTCGTTGGCCATGTAGTGCTCGCGCCACCGGCTGGGAGAGGGAATAGAACCTAGCATTATACCAGCCCGGCGCCCCGGCTTCCCGGGCGGTGGTCCCGGGGCTAGGGTCTGAGCAGGAAGGTCACGGGACCGTCATTGACCAGGCTGACAACCATATGGGCACCGAAACGCCCGGTTTCCACCCCTGGGGCGTGCTTTTGACGGCATGTTTCGACCAACCGGTTGAATCCACGTTCAGCCTCCGCAGGCGCGGCAGCGGTACTGAAGCCCGGCCGCATGCCGCTGGCGGTGTCTGCCGCCAGGGTGAACTGGCTGACCAGCAGCAGGCCACCCCCGGTATCGAGCAGCGACCGGTTCATTTTTCCGCCCTCATCGCCAAAGACACGGTAACCAAGGAGACGATCGGCCATCCGCCGGATCTGCGCGTCGGTGTCGCCCGGCTCCATGCCGACCAGGGCCAGCAGGCCCGGCCCGATCTGCCCGACCACGGCATCGTCGACACGGACACTGGCTTCGCTGACGCGCTGGATCAGGACAAGCATGGCAAGGCTTCCGTGGCAGGGGGCGGACTACCTTAGAGCCTGGATGGGCGGTTGGCGATCCGGACCGCGGGCGCCCTGCGGGTGCCCGCGCATCGCCCAGCGGCTAGACTTCCACGTGATGAAACCGCATACCACCGCCCGCCTGGCCTATCGCGCCGCTGCCCTGTTCACCCGCCTGCCCTGGTCCTGGCTGCGCGGGTTCGCCGCCGCCCTGGCGTGGCTGTGGATCCGCCTCAACGCCCGCGAGAGCCGGGTGACCCGGCGCAACCTGGAACTGGCCTACCCCGCGCTGGCGCCGGCCGACCGGGCCGTGCTGCACAAGGCGGTGCTGCGCTCGACCGCGATGCAGGCCATCGAAACGCTGCGGCTGTGGACCCAGCCCCGCGAGCGCAACCTGGCCTGCCTGACCGAGCGCCACGGCGAGGCCCTGTACGACGCCGCGCTGGCCTCGGGCAAGGGCGTGATCGTGGCCGCCCCGCATTACGGCAACTGGGAGCTGCTGAACCAGTGGCTGGCCTCGCGCGGGCCCATTGCCATCGTCTACAAGGCGCCCGATGCAGCGGTGGGCGACGCCTTCCTGCAGCTGGTGCGTGGCGGCGACAACGTGCAGCAGGTCCGTGCGGAAGGCCCGGCCGTGCGCCAGCTGTTCAAGGTGCTCAAGGACGGCGGGGCCACCGGCATTCTGCCCGACCAGCAGCCCAAGGCCGGCGACGGCGTGTTCGCGCCCTTCTTCGGCATCGAGGCGTTGACCATGACCCTGGTCAACCGGCTGGCCGAGCGCACCGGCGCGACCGTGCTATACGGCTGGTGCGAACGGACCGGCCCGGACATGCAGTTCGCGCTGCACATCGAGGCGGCCCCGCCCACGGTGGCCGACCCGGACCCGCGCACCGCCGCCGGCGCGCTCAATGCCGGCATCGAACGGATCGCCCGCCGCGACCCCAGCCAGTACCAGTGGACCTACAAGCGCTACACGCTGCGGCCGCCGGAAAGCGGCGAAGTGGACCCCTACGCCACCGAGGAACATCCGCACTGAATGCGACGCTGTGTCGCGCCTGGGCGCGATTGGAATCGTCGCCCTCCGTCCCCACTGTGGAACCCACGATGTCCCCCACGGCCCCTGCCATGTCTGATGCTGCTTCTTCCCTGTTCGGCGATCCGGCCGCGATCCGCTGCGAACGCGCGGTGGCCGAGCTGCGCGCCGGCCGCCCGGTGGTGATCGATGACAGCCACGGCCAACGCCTGGCGTTCATCGCCCTGGACAGCAGCACCCGCAGCAGCTTCGGTGCGTTTGCCGAGGCCGCGGCCGGCCACCACTACCTGTTCCTCACCGCCACCCGCGCACGGGTGCTGGGCGTGGCCGCCGAGCACGGCGCGCGCGTGCCGCTGGCCGGGATCGATTTCGATGCGCTGCCGTCGCTGGGCTACCTGCGCGAACCGGAGGCGATGCCGCCGGGCTGGAGCGCCGGCCAGGCCCTGGACGACGGTGCGATCGAAGTGGCGCGACTGGGCCTGTTGCTGCCGGCCACGGTCGGCGTGCTGCTGGACCCGGCCGATACCCGCTTCGACGGCTGCGCGCAGGTCTCGCTGTGCGACCTGCACCAGGGCGCCGAGCAGGCCGCGCACGCCTACGAGCTGGTGGCGCGCTCGCCGGTGCCGCTGCGCGAGGTGGGCATGACCGAGTTCGCGGTGTTTCGCGGCGGCGTCGCCCAGCGCGACCAGGTGGCGATCATCGTCGGCACCCCGGACCTGTCCGGCGTGGTGCCGGTACGCGTGCACTCGTCCTGCCTGACCGGGGATCTGTTCGGCTCGCTCAAGTGCGACTGCGGCGATCAGCTGCGACGCGGCCTGCGCAAGCTCAAGGACCTCGGCGGCGGCGTGCTGCTGTACCTGGACCAGGAAGGGCGCGGCACCGGTATCGCCGCCAAGATGCGCGCGTACGGTTACCAGCACGATGGCCTGGACACCATCGACGCCGATGCGCAGCTCGGCTTCGGCGCCGACGAGCGCCGCTACGGCAGCGCGGTGGCGATGCTGCAGGGCCTGGGAGTGTCGCGGGTGCAGCTGCTGAGCAACAACCCGACCAAGGCCCAGCGCCTGCGCCATGCCGGTATCGAGGTGGTGGAGTGTGTGCCGGTCACCGGCGACATCACCGTCGAGAACGAACACTACCTGCGCACCAAGGCCGAACGTGCGGGCCACCTGCTCGATGTGGACGCGCTGATCCAGGCCGCGCAGTAACCGGGCAACCTGCTACCGTCTGCGCCACGGGCGCCGGTTGCTGACGCGGGCGTCCGGCCCTGTCCACGCCGAGCGCCCTGCCTTGACCGAGTCCATCGAACCCGTCGCGCCGCCTGCGCTGCCGCTTCCGGCAGCCTGGCAGCCGTTGCCGCTGCGCGCGGCCTCCCTTGCCGCAGCCAGCGGCGCGCTGACCGGGGCCCTGCTGCTCGGCGGCGCGCTCGGCGCCGGCTGGTTCCTGCTGGCACTGCCCGGGCGCTGGTGGGGGGTGGCCGCGATGGTGCTGCTGGGCGCACTGATCGGCGCGGTGCTCGGCTACCGCCGCCAGCGCCGCACGTCGTGGCGCCTGGATGCACGCGGGCTGGGCCTGCGTCGCGAGCTGCTGTGGCAGCAGGAAACCCACGTACCGATCTCACGCGTGCAGCACCTGGACCTGCGTCGCGGACCGATCGAGCGTAGCGCGGGGCTGGCCACGCTGGTGGTGCACACCGCCGGCAGCCGCATGAGCGCGGTCTCGATCAGCGGCCTGGACCAGGCCGATGCCGAGCGCCTGCGCGACACCCTCGCCCACCAGCTCGACCAGGACGACGACGCACTGTGAGCACCTCGCCGCCCGAGATTCCCGCACCCGAACAACGCCTGCATCCGTGGTCGTGGCTGTTCGTGCTGCTGATGCAGCTGCGCCAGTCGCTGCTGCCGCTGGTAGCGCTGGTGGTATTCGGCAACCGCGGCGACCGCAGTGAGCTGTGGCTGACGCTGGGCCCGCTGATCGTCGTGGTGGGGCTGGTGGCGTACTCCCTGCTGCAGTTCCTGACCTATCGCTACCGCATCGGGCGCGATGCCATCACCGTGCGCAGCGGCGTGATCTCGCGCAACCGCCGCGAGATCCCGTTCGCACGCATCCACAACGTGGTGGTGCACCAGAACCCGCTGCACCGGCTGTTCGGCGTGGCCGAGCTGAAGCTGGAATCGGCCGGCGGCAACCGGCCGGAAGCGGAGATGCGCGTGCTGCGGCTGGACCAGGCGCTCGCACTGGAAGCACTGGTGCGCCAGCGCGGGCAGCCGACGGTGGCCGCCACCGTGACTGGCGCGACCGAACCGCCCCCGCTCCCTGCGGACCCGGTGCTGCTGCGGCTGGGCACACGCGACGTGCTGCGCATCGGGCTGCTGTCCGACCGTGGCTGGGTCGTGGTGCTGGCCGCCGTGGGCGCCGTGATGCAGTTCGTGCCGAGCGGCACGGTCTCCGATGTACTCGACAACGGCGGGCGGCAGGCGTTTGGCTACGCCAGTCACCTGCATCCGAGCACGTGGATGTGGGTCGCGGCAGGCGCGTTCGCGCTGCTGGCGTTCTGGCTGCTGTTGCGGGTGTTGTCGGTGACGCTGGCCTTCCTGCGTTACCACGGCTTCCAGTTGAGCGAGCAGGACCGCCGCCTCACCGTATCCAGTGGCCTGCTGACCCGCCTGCGCGCGAGCGTGGCACGCCGCCGCATCCAGGCCTGGACCCTGCGCGAGAGCCCGCTGCAGCGCCTGTTCGGGCGCCGCCACCTGGGCATCGACATCGCCGCCAGCACCCCCGGCGGTGGCGAACGCCGCGACCTGCGCGAGCTGGCGCCGCTGGCCACGCCGGCCGCCTGCGATGCGCTGGTGCAGCACCTGCTGCCGCACGCGCAGTGGCCGCCGGCCACGTGGCAGCCGGTGGAACGGCGCAGCTGGTGGCGACTGTGCCTGCCGGCGCTGGTGATCGTGCCGCTGCTGGCCGCCGGCGCCCTGTGGGAAGACCAGCCGTGGGGCCTGCTGGTACTGCTGTGGCTGCCGTGGTCGGCGTTCAGCGCGCGGCGCCATGTGGCGCGCATGGGCTACTACATGGACGACACGCTGGTGGCCGTCCGCGGCGGCTGGTGGCACCGCTGGTGGCGGTTCGCCGAGGTGGACAAGGTGCAGGCGCTGCGCCTGTCACGCTCGCCGCTGGACCGCTGGCTGGGCACGGCCAGTCTGTGGCTGGACACCGCCGGTGCCGGCGGCAGCGTGGCGCTGTGCCTGCGCTACCTGCCCGAGGCCGAGGCCCGCGCGGTGCAGGCGCGGCTGGGCGACGCGTTGGCCAGGCGCCGGCTGCGCTGGTAATCGCGGCCGCGCGCAGGTGCGCGCAGGCCCAACGTCACCGTCTGGCCGGCCCCCAATAGCCCAGGTCGCGGCGGATCTGCAGGCCCCGCGTCCAGGCGCCGAACGGCTTGCGCGTGAGACGGCCCAGCGTGCCCGCGAGGAAGTCCTCGGTGGCCGCGATCACCCGCTCGCTGGACCGGCCATCGCGATAGGGATGGATGGCATCGGCGTAGCGGCGGATCTCGGCCATCAGGGCCGGCTCCGGGGCGAGCGCGCGGTCCAGCAGGGTCGGCAGCTGCGCCGCATCGTCGAAGTCGATCATGTGCGGCTGCGGCACGCGGTTGCGGAAGGTCACCACCGGTTTGTGCTGCACCACGAACTCGGACACGATCGATGAGGTGTCCGACACCAGCACATCGGCCGCCCGCTGCGCGGCCATCACCTGTTCGGGCTCGATGAAGGCGGCGTTGGTGCCGGCCAGCGCGCGGTAGCGGTCGAACAGCTCAGGCGGGCATTTGGGGTGCAGGGTCAGCAGCCAGTAGCGGTCGCCACGGGCGATGTCGGCGGCGATCGGGTCGTACAGGTGCGGTGCCGCGCTCAACCGTTCGGTGAAGGTCGAGCCGAACAGGATTACCGGACGTCCCTGCGCGGGCGCGCGCAGCGCCGCCGACAGACCGCCATCGTCGCGGAACAGCGGGTCCAGCTTGGGCCAGCCGGTTTCGGCAACGGCGAAGTGGCCGTCGCGCGCGGCCAGGTCGCGGAACGGGGTGGTGGTGGCCGGCCCCTGCGTGCAATACAGGTCGAACAGCCCGCGCACCCGGAAGTGGCCGCGCGCGCTGTCGCGCTTCTGCACGTTGAAACCGTGGAAGACCTGCACCTTGGCCCCGGCAATGAACGGCGGCACCCAGTTGGCGGCGCTGAACACCGCGCGCGGACGCAGCGCCAGCGCCTGCTTGAGGTCCACCCCGGGCACGCCCGGCAGCGTCGCGCCGGCCGCGCCGTCAACGAACCAGGTCGACACCGATTGCCCGGATGCGTGCAACGCCTCGGCCAGTGGAGCGAGAATAGGCAACGCATAGCGTTCCGTCGCAAACAGCAGGTACTCGGCCATCATGTCCTCCACGACCGCTCCCGTTGAACGGCCTCGCATCTCGGCCTGCATTATCGCGTTCAATGAAGCCGACCGCATCGGCGACTGCCTGGCCTCGCTGGCCTTCTGCGACGAGATCATCGTCGTGGACTCCCATTCCACCGATGCCACTGTGGCCATCGCCAGCGCCGCCGGGGCCCGCGTGCTGCAGCGCGCGTTCGACGGCTTCCGCAGCCAGAAGGCCTTCTGCGTCGCGCAGGCCAGCCACGACTGGGTGCTGTGCCTGGACGCCGACGAGCGCATCGACGACACCTTGCGCGCCTCGATCCAGGCCGCGCAGGCCGGGGGGTTCGCCGGCCACCACGGTTACCGGTTCGCGCGGCTGTCGGCCTACTTCGGCAAGTTCCTGCGCCACGGCAACGCCTATCCGGACCGGGTGATGCGGCTGTTCGACCGCCGCCACGGCGGCTGGCGCGGCAAGCGCGAGATCCACGAGGCGGCCAGTGTGGACGGGACCGTCGGCACCCTGCGTGGCGACCTGATCCACTACCCCTACCGCTCGCTGGAGCAGCAGCTCAACAAGACCCAGCGCTATGCGCGGATGATGGCCGAACACGAGTTCGCCCGCGGCAAGCGCGCCACCCTGGGCAAGCTGGTGCTGGCCCCGGCGTGGCGCTTCTGGCGCGGCTGGCTGTTCCGCGGCGGGTTCCGCGATGGCTGGCATGGGCTGGTGTACGCCTATGTGCGCGCCAACTACGTGCGCCAGAAGACCATCATGCTGTGGATGCTGCAGATCGGTCAGCCGGTGGCCGACCCGCCCCGTGATCCGCCGCCGGCCTGACCCCGGCGCTGGCGGTGGGCCTGCCCCTGCAGGACCGACAGGCCGGCCAGCAGGGCGACGATGGTGACGTAGAAGCTCGCGGTGATCTGGTGGGCGAACATCGACTGGGTCAGGCCACACAGGGCGTAGGCCACCACGATCATGATCCCGGCCGCGGCCGGGCCACGGAAGCTGATCTGGCCACTGCGCCGGTGCAGCCCGGCGAACACCAGCAGCGGCACGCCATACACGGCCAGCAGCAGCAACAGCCCGGGCACGCCCTGGGTGGCCGACCACTCGGCCAGGTCGTTGTGCGCATGGCCCAGGTGGCAGCGCGGCTCATCCGGGTCCTCACGGCATACCGGCAGGCGCAGCATGGCGCTGTCGAAATGGCCGATCCCCACCCCGATCAGGGGGTGGTCGAAGAAGGTCTCATAGGCCACCTGCAGGCGCTCGACGCGGGCGCCGGCCGAGGAGTCGCTGTCGCCGCGCTCCATCCGCACCACGTCGTGCTGCAGTTCGGTCAGGCGCACCTGCTCGCGCAGGCTGGGGATGGTCAACGCGAGCGTGCCGCCGATCGCCATCAGGGCCAGCAGCACCGACAGCCGCGCCCGGCCGGTCCGCCAGCGCAGGCTCATCGCCATCACTACCAGCAGGGCCAGCAGCGCCGGCCATACCCCACGGCTGCCGCTCAACACGATTGTCGCGCAGCCGGCGATCATGCCCACGATCACCCACGGCCAGCGATGGTGCGGGCGACAGAACACCAGCAGCACCATCAGCATCAGCACGATGTCGGCCAGCACGATCGCATTGGTGCTCAGCTCGGCGCGGGGCGCCCCGCCCATCACCTGCACCACCGACAGCACCAGCACCGCCAGCAGCCCCACCAGCGACCCGGCCCACAGCCAGTGCAGCGCCGGGCGCAGCGCGCAGACCCACAGGATGATCCAGGGAATCACCACGAACCGCGAGCGGTTGTCGATGTCGCGCAGGCCCTGGTCGAACAGCACCATCGACATCAGCGACAGCGCGATCACCGCCAGCATCAGCCAGCCCAGCACCACCAGCGGACGACCGGCGATGGCCCGCGCACGCCACAGCTCAAGCGGCGCCAGCAGGCTGCCCAGCAACAGCAGCAGGCCGTACGGCAGCAGATTCTGCGGCACGCTCAGGATCAGCGCCGGCAGGCAGAACAGGCCGATGTTGGCCACCCAATGCGCCACGCCAAGGCGGCCCTGCAAGGGCGGGAATGACACCACGTCGATCGTGCTGGACGCGCCTTGCTGCTTCATTGCCAACCTCGAGTACCACGCCCAGGCCGCAAGGCCCACTGACACGACCGGCGCGACCGGCGCCCACGGAGCGGATCACGGACCTGGACGGCCCGGCGACCCCGGCTATCTTCACTCATCGCCATCGATTCTGTGCAACTCGCGTTCGCGCTTCTGTTCAGCCGGCGTGGCCGTACAGGGACCGCGGATATCGCTGGCCTGCACCAACCACCAACGACGCCGATTGGCCACCCCGGCCAGCGCGGCGCTGTCGCGGTCAACGCAGCCCAGCAGCGCGTCCTCCTGCACCAGCAGCCAGCGCTGCGCAGGCGCCTGCGCCTGCCACTGCACGCCGTCGCGCAACTGGTTGTCCCAGCGCCGGTTGAAGCCGAAGGTGGTAGCCGCGCGGTCGGCCATCAGCAGGTTCTGTTCCTTCCAGGCCACCAGGCCCAGTTCCGCATCCGGCCCGATGCGCTGGCCAACCTGCTGCATCAGCCCGCGTGCGGAACTGGAATCGTTGAACAGCGGGTAGCCGATCAGCCCGTAGGCCACCCAGGCCATCGCCAGCGTGGCGATGGCCGCCAGGTGGAACCGGCGGCGCCCGCTGAACACCAGGCTCATCACCGCGCCACAGCCCAGGGCGATGCCGATCCAGGCCAGGCCGCGGGTCACGGTGGTGTCGATGCCGCGCTTGATGATGAGGCTGCGTTCGAAGCCCGGCTCGCCTCCCAGCATGGCGATGCCCGCGCCCAGCAGGGCCAGCGCCAGCACGGCGGTGAAGGCGCCCATCACCCACTGCACGTCGCGCCGCCGCAGCAGCCCGGGCAGCAGCGGCGCCAGCGCCAGACAGAACATCGGCAACGCCGGCAGGATGTAGACATCGCGCTTGCCGTGCGGGATCGAGAAGAACAGCACGATCAGCAGCCACCAGCCCAGCAGCACCAGGTAACGCGGATCGCGCCGCCGCAGCCGCCGCCACCAGGCCGGAACCGCCCACGGCAGGACCAGGAAGGCAGGCAGCCACATCGACGGCATGGTGGCCAGGAAGTACCACCACGGCTGGTGATGATCCCAGGACTGCGCGTAACGCTTGGCGGTCTGGCGGAACAGGATGTCGTCCAGGTAGGCGCGGTACTCGGCCGAACCGCTGCCCAGCGCGGTCAACACCATCGGCACGAACCACATCCCGATGGCCAGCACGAACGCCAGCGGTGCCAGCCAGAAGCGGACATCGCGCACGTGCAGCCGGACCCGCGGCCACCCGAGCAGCGACGCCACTGCCGCCGGCGCGATCATCAGCAGCGCGAGCACGCCCACGCCCTTGGTGATCACCCCCAGCCCGGCCGCGAACCAGCCCAGCCACCACCATCGCCATGCAGGCCCGCACAGCAGATGCCGCAGCAAGCCGTAGTTGGCCAGGGTGATGAAGAACACCACCAGCGGATCGATCTGCGCCTTCTTGGCCTGGAAGGTGAAATGCACCGCGAACAGCAGCGCCCACGCCGCGTACAGCCCTACCCGCCGCGTCCACAGGCGACGCCCGAGATCGTAGACGCACGCCAGCGTGCCCAGCGCCGCCAGCAGCGACGGCAGCAGGAACGCGATGCGCCAGTCGCCGATCAGGCGGTACAGGCTCGCCTGCGACCACATCAGCATCGGCGGCTTGTCCGAGTACAGCTCGGTGCCACGGTGCGGGAACAGCCAGTCGCCACTGGTCACCATCTGTTTGGCGACCAGTGCGAAGCGGGGTTCATCGGAGGGCCACGGATCGCGCAGGCCAAGACCGGCCCCCAGCACAAGCAGGGCCATCAGGGCGAGCAACCAGAACTCTCGGGACGCGCGGGATTTCAGCATGGGGCGCGATTCTAGCGGTGTTGGCCTATCCCTTCTTTAGCAGACGCGCATAGAAGAAGCCGTCAGCACCGTTTTCACCCGGCAGGCGTTGGCGCCCGGCCCAGGAGTCGTGGCCGAATGCGTCACCCAGCGGCAGGAAGCCGGCGTTGCGCGTGCGCTGCAGGAAGGCCTCAACCTGGAACTGGTTTTCCTCGCGCAGGATCGAGCAGGTGGCATACAGCAACGTGCCGCCGGGTGCGAGCATCGTCCAGCAGGCGTCCAGCAGGCGGGCCTGCAGCGCCACCAGCGCCTCGATATCGGTCTCGCGCCGATGCAGCAGCACATCGGGCTGGCGGCGGATGATGCCGGTGGCCGAACACGGCGCGTCCAGCAGGATCGCGTCGAACGGCTGGCCATCCCACCACGCGGCCGGATCGGTCGCATCGCCGGCACGCACCTGCGCATGTTCGCCAACGCCGGTGCGCGCGAAGGTCTCGCCAATGCGCTTGAGCCGGCGCGGATCGATGTCCAGCGCGAGCAGCTGCAGGCTGGGGTCACGTTCGAGCAGGTGCGCGGACTTGCCGCCCGGCGCGGCACAGGCGTCCAGCACGCGGATACCCGGGCGCAGCGCCATCGCGTCGGCGACCTGCTGGGCCGACAGGTCCTGGACCGACAAGGCGCCTTCGGCGAAGCCCGGCAGGGCCGATACCGCCACCGGGGTTGGCAGGCGGATCGCGTCCGGCGCGATCGGCGAGGCCTCGGCCGCGATGCCGGCCGCCTCCAGCCGCTGCAGCATCGTGTCGCGGTCGCCGTGCTGGCGGTTGACCCGCAGCCACAACGGCGCCGGCTGCAGGCTGGCCTCGAACACGGCGTCGGCCTGGTCCGGCCAGTCCTGTTCGATCTTGCCGGCCATCCACAGCGGGAATGCCTCGCGGGCCGGCTGCGGGGGGATGCCCTCGCGCTGGGCGCGGCGCAGCAGCGCGTTGACCATGCCGGCCTGGCGTTCGCGCCCCAGCGCGCGCGCGGCGTCGACTGTGGCCGACAGCGCAGCGTGCGCCGGCAGTTCCAATGCATCGAGCTGGGCGAACCCGACCAGCAGCAGCGCGCGCAGTTCGTCTTCGCGCACGCTCAGCGGGCGCTGCATCCACTGCGCCAGCGCCGCGTCGTACGCGTTTCGCCGGCGCAGCACCGCAAAGCACAGCGCTTCGAGCAGCGCACGGTCGCGGCTGTCATCGAGCGTGGGCAAGGCGGTGGCGAGCTCGGCCTTGAGCGAGCGGCCACGGCCGATCACCTGGGCCAGCACCTTGGCGGCCAGCACGCGGGTGGGCACGCCGGGTGCCATCGCAGCGCGCTGCGGGGCCTGTTTTTCCTGCCGGGGATGGGCCATCTCAGGCGCCCACGGTCAGGTCGCGGCGGGCATTGAGGTAGTCCGCCGCGGTGATTGCCTTGCCGCCCTCACGCTGCAGCACGCGCAGGCGCAGCGCGCCCTGGCCGCAGGCGATGTCGATGCCTTCGCGGGCCGCCGCCAGCAGGGTGCCGGGGGCCTTGCCCTGGTTGTCGGGCAGCGCCACCGCGCCGTGGATGCGCACGCGCTCGCCGGCCAGCTGCGCTTCGGCAATCGGCCACGGATTGAAGGCACGCACGGTGCGTTCGAGCTGCTGGGCATCCTGTGCCCAGTCCAGCCGGGCCTCAGCCTTGTCCAGCTTGTGCGCGTAGGTCACGCCGGCCTCGGGCTGCGGCTGGGCGATCGGCTTGATGCCGGCACGCAGCAGGCCCAGGCCATCGGACAGCACCTGCGCACCGAGCTCGGCCAGGCGGTCGTGCAGCTGGCCACCCAGCTCGCCCGCGGCAATCGGCGTGTGCTGGCGCAGCAGCACCGGGCCGGTATCCAGGCCGGCCTCCATCTGCATCAGGCACACCCCGGTCTCGGCGTCGCCGGCCTGGATCGCGCGCTGGATCGGCGCGGCACCGCGCCAGCGCGGCAGCAGCGAGGCATGCACGTTCCAGCACCCGTGGGTGGGAATGGCGAGCACGGCCTTGGGCAGGATCAGGCCATAGGCCACCACCACCATCAGGTCCGGCTGCAGGTCGCGCAGCTGCTGCTGCGCTTCCGGGGTCTTCAGGCTTTCCGGCTGGAACACCGGGATGCCGCGCGCGATCGCCTCCAGCTTGACCGGCGAGGGCATCAGCCCACGGCCGCGGCCGGCCGGGCGATCCGGCTGGGTGTACACCGCAACCACCTCATGGTGGCGGGCGGCGGCCCGCAGCGACGAGACGGCGAACTCCGGCGTACCGGCAAAGACAATCCTCATGGCGACCCCACTTGCAGAAAGAAAAACGGCGCCGGTGGCCGGCGCCGCAACACCGGAAGCGGGACGCGGTCATGCCGCGTCACCGTTTCCGCGACCATCTCAGGCAACGTGCTTACGCTGCTTGGCCAGCTTCTTGCGGACCATCTCGCGCTTGAGCGGCGAGAGGTAATCGATGAACAGCTTGCCGTCCAGGTGGTCCATCTCGTGCTGGATGCACACGGCCAGCACGCCGTCGGTGGTCAGTTCCTGGGCCACGCCCT
Organism: Stenotrophomonas sp. GZD-301; assembly: GCF_049310345.1. Classification (NCBI taxonomy): domain Bacteria; kingdom Pseudomonadati; phylum Pseudomonadota; class Gammaproteobacteria; order Lysobacterales; family Lysobacteraceae; genus Stenotrophomonas; species Stenotrophomonas sp. GZD-301. The sequence goes on from NZ_JBMOWY010000042.1 coordinate 20,645, forward strand.
GGCGGTCCAGGAAGCGCACCGTGATCTGGTTGGCGCGGGTGACGTCGGCAAAGATGCCCGGGACCGACAGGCAGCCCTCCTGGTACACCTGGCCGCCTTCATTGGCGACGATCTCGGGGTTGATGAACACCCGCGGGGTGTCCTTCTCTTCACTGACGTCGATCACCATGAAGCGCTTGTGCACGTCCACCTGGCTGGCCGCCAGGCCGATGCCGGGGGCCTCGTACATGGTGTGGAACATGTTGTCGATGAGCTCCTGGAAGACAGGAGTGGTCACTTCGGCGGCTTCGATCAACGCAGCCTTGGTGCGCAGGCGCGGATCGGGAAACTCAAGAATAGGCAGGATGGCCATGACAAATACCGGTAGGGGGCGCCGCTGGGAACGCGTATGGGGCGATTCTATCGCCAACGCTTGCCCTGCGCCCCGGTTTCTGGACTATAGTGCGGGCACCTGTTGGGGAATCAGGCACCACACTCATGTTTGAACGTACTCGTACGGTCGTCGCCGTGGCGATGCTGACCGTCGCTACCTATGCTACCGCCGTTGAAATGAATGGCGGGCACCCGGATACCTATGTCGTGCGCAAAGGCGACACGTTGTGGGACATTTCCGCGCGTTTCCTGAAAAAACCGTGGCTCTGGCCGGAAATCTGGCAGGCCAACCCGCAGGTCAAGAACCCGCACCTGATCTATCCGGGCGACGTGCTGAGCCTGGCCTATCTGGATCGCGTTGTCGGCCAGCAGCCCGGCCCGCGCCAGGAGGCCCCGATCAATGCGATTCCGCTGGACCAGGTGGAGCCGTTCCTGAAGCAGCTGAGCGTGGTCGATGAGATCGACTCGCTGCCCTACGTGGTCAGCCTGGAAGACAACCGCCTGCGTGCCACCACCGGCCAGATCGCCTACGTGCGCGGCCTGGACCAGGCCCAGGTGGGCCAGCGCTGGGCCGTGGTCCGCCCGACCGTGCGCTATGCCCTGCCCAAGCCGACCGAAGACCTGAACGCCAATGGCGACGTCATGCCCGGCAGCGGCAACCTCTGGAAGGACTTCACCGTCCCGACCAAGCGCCAGGCAACGCTGGGCTATGAGCTGGCCCAGCTCAACGTGGGCACGGTGACGCGGCTGGCCACCGGCAACGTGGAAGTGACCACGCTGACCCTGCAGGGCCGGGTCGACGGCCGCGAAGTCCGTGCCGGCGACCGCCTGGTGCCGGTGGAAGCCAATCCGTACGACCTGCAGTTCTACCCGCATGTGCCCGCTGCCCAGATCGAGGGCCTGGACATCCGCATCCTGGCCGTCACCGACATGTTCTCGGCCGGTGGCCCGCGCGATGTGATCGCCCTGTCCGCCGGCCGCGCCGATGGCGTGGACAACGGCACGGTGGTCTCGCTGTGGCGGCAGGGTCGCCACGTCGCGCACCGCATGCAGTACCCGAACTCCTCGCGGATGGACGACGCGCTGAGCACGGGCGCCGGGCGCGTCACCCTGCCCGACGAGTATGCCGCCCATGCGATGGTGTTCCGCACCTTCGACAAGGTCAGCTACGCGCTGGTGATGCAGGGCGTCAAACCGGTCCATGTGGGCTACGCAGCCAAGCACCCGGACGCCCTGTAGGTACCGACCGTTGGTCGGTACGCTCTTCCGACCGCTGGTCGGTACGCTCTTCCGACCGCTGGTCGGTACGCGGAACATCCCTACGCAAGACTCCGACGGCGCCCCAGGGCGCCGTCGGCGCATCCGGCCTACGGTGGGCCGATGACTGCCCCCGCCTCCTCCTCGCTGCTCACGCTCGTACTGGCCGGTGGCCCGGCCAGCCCCCGCCGCCGCCTGCTTCATGACCACGGCGATGCCGAACGTGCCCTGGCCGCAGGCCCCTCGGCCTGGCGGGCCGCCGGCTGCAACCTCGCGCAATGCGGGCGGCTGCACACGCCCGATCCCGCCGCGCGCCTGCGGGCCCTGCGCTGGCTGGAGCACGACGGCCACCACCTGCTGGCCTGCACCGACGCCGACTACCCACCCCTGCTGCGGCAGATGCCCCAGGCGCCGCTGGCGCTGTTCGTCCAGGGCCAGCCGGGGCGGCTGTGGCACCCTGGCGTGGCAGTGGTCGGCAGCCGCACCCCCAGCCCTGCGGGCGGTGAGCTGGCCGCCGAATTTGCCGGGGGCCTGGCCCGGCAGGGACTGTCGGTGATCAGCGGGCTCGCCGCCGGCGTCGATGCCCGGGCGCACGCGGCGGCGCTGGACCAGCCCGGTGGCTGCACCGTGGCCGTGGTCGCCACCGGCCTGGACCGCACCTACCCACCGCGACACGCGGCCCTGCAGGCGCGGATCGCGATGGAGGGCGCGGTGGTCAGCGAGTACCCGCCAGGCACCTCCGCCCACGCGGGCCAGTTCCCCGCCCGCAACCGCATCATTGCCGGGCTGGCCCTGGCCACACTGGTGATCGAGGCAGCCGAGCGCTCCGGGGCGCTGATCACCGCCCGGCTGGCAGCCGAGGCCGGGCGCGAGGTGTTTGCCCTGCCCGGCTCGGTGCGCAACCCACGCGCGCGCGGCTGCCATCGCCTGATCCGCCAGGGGGCCGCGCTGGTGGAAACCGTGGACGAAGTGGTCGCGGGCCTGAATCCCCTGGCCCAGACCCTCGCCCAGGCCTTGCGAACGCGCCTGGGCACCCCCACTGAACAGGCACGGGCAGGCCGCGTGAGCGCCGCCCCCTCCTCCGACCCCGACTACCAGTGCTTGTGGCAGGCACTGGACCATGACCCAACAGGTATGGATTCCTTGATCCAACGCAGCGGATTGACGGCGGCCCGGCTGTCGGCCATGCTGCTGGTCATGGAACTGGACGGAAAGGTAATGGCCATGCATGGCCGCTACTGTCGAAAACCCTAGTTTCTTCACCTCCACAGCGTCATGGACGCAGGCCGAGGGGCAATGAAAGAGAGCATTCTGGATGTCCTGCTGTACCTGTTCGAACACTACTTCAGCGAAGACGCGGACCTTGTGCGCGATCGCGACACCCTCCAGAACAGCCTGATACAGGCGGGCTTCAGCCCCGCAGAGATCAACAAAGCCTTCGATTGGCTCGACGCCCTGGCCGAACAGCGCCCGGCCGTGGCCCAGCCGCGTGTGGACGGTCCGGTCCGGATCTACCACGGCCCGGAACTGGACAAGCTGGATGTGGAATGCCGCGGTTTCGTGCTGTTTCTGGAGCAGCACGGCATCCTTGATGCCGGCCAGCGCGAGCTGGTGCTCGACCGTGCGATGGCCCTGGACCAGGACGAACTGGACCTGGACGACCTCAAGTGGGTGGTGCTGATGGTGCTGTTCAACCAGCCCGGTGCCGAGGCGGCCTACGCCTGGATGGAAACCCAGATGTTCATCGACGAACCGGAACCGCTCCACTGACCGTACACTGAGCGCCTTGCGCATTCAGGAGCGGACCGTGAGCGAGTGGTTCTATGCAGAAGGAAATCGTCAGCAGCGCGGGCCGCTGACGTCTGATGAGTTGATCGCGCTGTTCCAGTCCAGCCGCATCGCGCTGGATACGCTGGTCTGGCGCGATGGCATGCCGCAGTGGCAGGCCCTGCGCACCGTGGCCGACGAGATCGGCCTGGTGCAGGCGCCGAGCCCCGCGCCGACCGCGGTCGACACCGACATCCCGGCCGCCCAGCTCCCCCCGCAGATTCCGGCCGGCCCCTATGCCAGCCAGCCGCCGCCGGCACAGCCGGTGGCCGTGCCGCAGAAGAGCCTGTCCGGCTGCGCCATCGCCGGCATCGTCGCGGCCGTCCTCGGCGTGGGCGGACTGGTGCTCATCGCCATTCTGGCGGCGATCGCCCTGCCGGCCTACCAGGACTACACCCACCGCGCGAAGGCCAGCGCCGCCTACGTTGCACTGGCGCCGATCAAGACCCAGGTGGAAGAGTTCGTCGCTGCCAACGGCCAATGCCCGGTCAACGACGATGAGGGCTTCCTGCCGGCCGATGGCTACGCGCTGGACGGCATCGCCGCGCTGCGCATCGGCCGCTTCGACAACAACCATTGCGGCATCGAGGCCGAACTGTCGATTCCCGGCAGCACCGGCCTGGACGGCACGCTGCTGTGGCTGGACTACGACGGCGACAGCCGGCATTGGGAATGCACCGGCGGCGCGGACGACAAGTATCTGCCGACGGTCTGCCGCGGCTGAGCAACGCCTTACTTCTTCCACGGACGAGAGCAACAGGGGACACATGCAATGACCGAGTGGTATTTCGCCGACGGCGCACAACGCCAGGGGCCGCTGCCCGCCGAAGACCTGCGCCTGCGTTTCCAGCGCGGCGAGATCAGCCTCACCACGCTGGTGTGGCGCGAAGGCTTCGACCAATGGAAGGCGCTGGGCGATGTGACTGAAGAACTGCAGCTGCAGAACCTGACCAACGCCACCGAGAACCTCGGCAGCGGGTTCGACCTGCGCGGCGATTACACCGCCATCGAGAACGGCACCGCCCCGCTGCCGGGCACCGGCGGCGGCACCTACTCGCCGTACAGCGCGCCGGCCAGTACCGGCGCCTATGCCGGTGCAGGCGTGGTGCACGGCGGCGAGGTGGTCTATGCCGGCTTCTGGAAGCGGTATGCGGCCTACTTCATCGACTACGTGGTGCTCACCCTCTGCGGCGCGGTGATCGGCGGCATCGTCGGCGCCATCTTCGGCCTGGCCATCGGTGCGATGGCGGGGGCGGACGCCGGGTCGAGCACCTCGGACATCGTCGGCGGCCTGCTCGGCATCGTGATCTCGCTGGTGTACTACGCCGAGTTCCACGCCTCGGCCGGCGGCGCCACGCTGGGCAAGATGGCGGTGGGCATCAAGGTGGTGCGCAGCGATGGCCAGCGCCTGACCCGCGGCCGCGCGGTGGGCCGCTACTTCGCGACCTTCGTCAGCACCCTGACCCTGATGATCGGCTACCTGATGGCCGCCTTCACCGAACGCAAGCAGGCGCTGCACGACCTGATGTGCGACACGGTGGTGGTCGACAAGTGGGCGTTCACCGAGAACGCGCACCTGCAAAACCGTGAACTGGGTACCGTCACGATCGTGATCCTGGTGCTGGCTGGCCTGTCCACGCTGGTCCTGATCATCGCCGCCGTGGCGATGGTCGGGGTGCTGGCCGCAATGGCCTGACAGGCCCGCCCTCACACCGGGCCGCTTGACACGGGCGGCTCCGGCGTGATTCCTCTAATAGGCAGGAAAGCTGAACGCCCGGCGCATACCCGGGCGTTCAGTTTATGGATATCGCCCGCTGCCCTTCACTAATGCGGCCATTTGCTCCACCCTAGCGCCCTCCCCGGGCTGCTGCCCATAGAAATAGACGCCATGCCCAAGCACCTGCTCATCGTCGAATCGCCTGCCAAGGCCAAGACGATCAACAAATACCTCGGCAAGGACTTCACCGTCCTGGCCTCGTATGGGCATGTGCGCGATCTGGTCCCGAAGGAAGGCGCGGTCGATCCCGACAACAACTTCGCGATGCGCTACGACCTGATCGAGAAGAACGAGAAGCATGTCGATGCGATTGCCAAGGCGGCCAAGGGCGCCGACGACATCTTTCTGGCGACCGATCCGGATCGCGAGGGTGAAGCGATCAGCTGGCACATCGCCGAGATCCTGAAGGAACGCGGGCTGGTCAAGGACAAGCCGATGCAGCGCGTGGTCTTCACCGAGATCACCCCGCGCGCCATCAAGGAAGCCATGAGCCAGCCGCGCGCGATCGCCGGCGACCTGGTCGATGCCCAGCAGGCGCGCCGCGCGCTGGACTACCTGGTGGGCTTCAACCTCTCTCCGGTGCTGTGGCGCAAGGTGCAGCGCGGCCTGTCCGCCGGCCGCGTGCAGAGCCCGGCGCTGCGCATGATCGTCGAGCGCGAGGAAGAGATCGAAGCCTTCATCGCCCGCGAGTACTGGAGCATCGATGCCGAGTGCGCGCACCCGTCGCAGCACTTCAATGCACGCCTGATCAAGCTCGACGGCAAGAAGTTCGAACAGTTCACGGTGACCGACGGCGACACCGCAGAGGACGCGCGGATGCGCATCCAGCAGGCCGCGCAGGGCGCGCTGCACGTCACCGATGTGGCCAGCAAGGAGCGCAAGCGCCGTCCGGCGCCGCCGTTCACCACCTCCACGCTGCAGCAGGAAGCCTCGCGCAAGCTCGGTTTCACCACGCGCAAGACCATGCAGGTGGCGCAGAAGCTGTACGAAGGCGTGGCCATCGGCGATGAAGGCACGGTCGGCCTGATCTCGTACATGCGTACCGACTCGGTGAATCTGTCGCAGGATGCGCTGGCCGAAATCCGCGACGTGATCGCGCGTGATTACGGCATTGCCGCGCTGCCGGACAAGCCCAACACCTACCAGACCAAGTCCAAGAACGCCCAGGAAGCGCACGAAGCGGTGCGCCCGACCTCGGCACTGCGGACCCCGGCCCAGGTCTCGCGCTACCTCACCGACGACGAGCGCAAGCTCTACGAGCTGATCTGGAAGCGTGCGGTGGCCTGCCAGATGATCCCGGCCACCCTCAACACGGTCAGCGTGGATCTCTCGGCCGGCAGCGAACACGTGTTCCGCGCCAGCGGCACCACCGTGGTGGTGCCCGGCTTCCTGGCCGTGTACGAGGAAGGCAAGGACAACAAGAGCGCCGAGGACGACGATGAAGGCCGCAAGCTGCCGTCGATGAAGCCCGGCGACCGCGTGCCGCTCGAACGCATCCTGGCCGAACAGCACTTCACCCAGCCGCCGCCGCGCTTCACCGAAGCGGCGCTGGTCAAGGCGCTGGAAGAGTACGGCATCGGCCGTCCGTCGACCTACGCCTCGATCATTCAGACGCTGCTGTTCCGCAAGTACGTTGAAATGGAAGGCCGCAGCTTCCGTCCGTCGGACGTGGGCCGCGCCGTGTCCAAGTTCCTGTCCAGCCACTTCACCCAGTACGTGGACTACGACTTCACCGCCAAGCTCGAGGACGAGCTCGATGCGGTGTCGCGTGGCGAAGAGGACTGGATCCCGTTGATGGCCCGTTTCTGGGAACCGTTCAACAAGCTGGTCGAAGAGAAGAAGGAATCGGTGGACCGCGCCGAGGCCAGCGGTGCCCGCGAGCTGGGCACCGATCCCAAGACCGGCAAGCCGGTCAGCGTGCGCCTGGGCCGTTTCGGGCCGTACGCGGCGATCGGCAGCACCGCCGAAGATGCCGAGGACAAGCCGAAGTTCGCCTCGCTGCGCCCCGGCCAGTCGATGCACACCATTTCGCTGGAAGACGCGCTGGAACTGTTCCTGATGCCGCGTGCGCTGGGCCAGGACAACGGCGAGGACGTCAGCGTCGGCATCGGTCGCTTCGGGCCGTTCGCCAAGCGTGGCAGCACCTATGCCTCGCTGAAGAAGGAAGATGACCCCTATACGATCGACCTGGCCCGTGCGGTGTTCCTGATCGAAGAGAAGGAAGAGATCGCGCGCAACCGGATCATCAAGGAGTTCGAGGGCAGCGAGATCCAGGTGCTGAACGGTCGTTTCGGCCCGTACCTCAGCGACGGCAAGATGAACGGCAAGATTCCCAAGGATCGCGAGCCCGCCTCGTTGACCCTGGCCGAAGTCCAGCAGCTGATGGAAGAAACCGGCAAGCCGGTGCGCAAGGGCTTCGGCAAGAAGGCCGCCAAGAAGGTCGTGGCCAAGAAGGCGGCGGTCAAGAAAGAGGCCGCGCCGAAGAAGGCGGCGGTGAAGAAGACGGCGACCAAGAAGGCCGCCACCAAGAAGGCCGCCACCAAAAAGACGGCTGCCAAGAAGGCCGCCAAGAAGACGGTGGCCAAGAAGGCCGTCGCCAAGAAGGCCTGACCCCCCGGTAGCGCCTGATGAACGTACTCACCCCGGACACCGCCCTGCCTGCGCTGCGCGCTGGCGGGGTGATCGCCTACCCCACCGAAGCGGTGTGGGGCCTGGGCTGCGATCCCGGCCACGAAGCCGCGGTGATGACACTGCTGGAAATCAAGCAGCGCCCGGTCGAGAAGGGCATGATCCTGGTCGCGGCCGAGACCGCGCAGCTCGAGGGCTGGGTGGACCTGCAGGCGCTGCCCGCCGCGCGTCTGGCCGAGGTGCTGGCCAGCTGGCCGGGCGCCAACACCTGGATCGTACCGGCCGGTCCGCGCGCACCACGCTGGATCACCGGCGAGCACACCGGCATCGCCGTGCGGATCAGTGCCCACCCGCTGGTGGCCGCGCTGTGCCGCGCCTGGGGCGGGCCGCTGGTATCCACCAGTGCCAACCTCGCCGGCCAGCCACCGGCACGCCAGCGCAGCGAGCTGGACCCGGCCCTGCTGCCCCTGCTGGCGGGCATCGTGGAGGGCGACACCGGTGGCCTGGCCCAGCCGACCCCGATCCGCGACGCACTCAGCGGCCAGGTACTGCGCAGCTGAGCCCCCCGCCCGCGGCGGGTTTTGCGCGGACCGCGGCAAAGCCGCACACTGTGGCCATGCGCCCCCGCCCTGCCCTGTGGTTGCCGTTGTTCCTGCTGCTCGGCCCCGGCCCGGCCGGTGCCCAGCAGGATGCCAGTGTGCGCATCTACCGCTGCGTAGGCAGCAATGGCGCGGTGTCGCTGCAGGATGCGCCGTGCAGCACCGGCAAGCAGGAAGTGCGCGACATGCAGCGCCCGCGCGACCCGGCCCCGCGCGTGGTCCGCAGCGACGCCGATCCGGCCACGCCGGCGGCCACCCGCGCGCCCGAGCGCGAGGTGCGCCACGTGTACGTGAAGCCACCGCAGCCGATGTACGAATGCGTCACCAGCGACGGCGACCGCTACGTCAGCGACAGCAACGAAGGCAACCCGCGCTGGGTGCCGGTGTGGACCAGCGTGTATCTGCCCTACCCGCCGGGCCGTCCCGGGCCGCGTCCGCCGGGTGGCGGCCGGCCGCCGCGTCCGCTGCCGCCGGTGGTTCCGATGGACAGCGGCTCGGTGACCGCCAGCGGCGGATCGGTGTCGATCTCCGGAAAGGGTTCGCATGTCGGCGGCCGTCTGGAGTTCGGCGGCGGCAGTTCGCAGTGGGAGGGCAACGGCTATCCGCGGCCCGGCTACGGTGGAGTGGAGATGCCGGCCGGCAACGTGCTGGTGCGCGATACCTGCCACCCGCTGCCGCAGCAGGACGTATGCTCACGCCTGAACGACCGGCGCTGGGAACTGCAGCGCCGCTACAACAGCGCCCTGCAGAGCGAACGCGACGCGATCAACCGCGAACAGCGCAGCATCGATGCGCGGCTGGACCGCGACTGCAACTGACCCGCTTCGCTCTGGACCTCCCCATTCCACCACGTGTGAACCCGACCGCATGACGTTTTTCCCTGTGCGCGCGCTGCGCGCCTGCGCGCTGGCCGGGCTGGCACTGACGCTGCCGGCAATGGCCGAGGACGCGGTGTTCTACCGCTGCACGGCCGCCGACGGCGGCCTGACCATCCAGAACACCGCCTGCCCGCCCGGCAGCCAGCAGCGCATCCAGCGCATCGCGATGCCGGCCCGTACGGCTCCTGTCGCCACGCCTGCGCCTGCGCCTGCATCAGCGGCGTCGCCGGTGCCTCGCGATGCCACCGTGCCGGTACCGCTGCCGCTGGTGCCGGCGCCGGGCGCGCTGCCGGTGTTGCAGGCCGCGCCGGCCGACGACAGCGACAACGGCATCCTCGACAGCGACACCCTGCGCCGGGACACGGCCACGGCGGCCAACGACGCCACCGAGGCAGCAGCGCCCAAGGCGCCACTGCCACCGATCTACCGCTGCGAGTCCACCGAGCGTGGCACCTACCTGCATGAGCTGGAGCCGGCACCGCCGATCTGCCTGCTGATGTCGGTGACCGGGCTGGGCGGCGGCAACACGCCGGTCAACGCGGCCGGTTGCGAGGTGGTGCGCGACGCCTGCGAGGCGGTGCCGGACACGCAACGCTGCGCCAGCTGGCAGCAGCGCTTCCGCGACGCCCGCGGGCGCGAACGCTTCGCCACGGCCGACAATCAGGCGGCCGCCGCGGCCGAGCGCGAGCGCCTGCATGCCGTGCTGGCCGCCAGCGATTGCGCCGTACCGGATTGATGCTGGCGCGCTAGAACCCGTAGCGCAGGAAGCCGCCATCCACGGCGATGCATTCGCCGGTGATGTAGCTGGCGGCGGGCAGGCACAGGAACCCCACGGCGGCGGCCACTTCGTCGGGCTCGCCGATCCGGCGCATCGGCGTGCGCTCGATCACCTGGTCGTAATAGTCCGGATCGGACAGCGGGCCGGAGGTGCGGCGGGTACGGATGTACCACGGCGCCACCGCGTTGACGCGGATGCCGTCCTCGGCCCATTCCACCGCGAGGTTGCGGGTCATCTGGTGCATCGCCGCCTTGGTCATGCCGTACACCGCGCCGCTGCGGACGTGGGTCAGGCCGGACACGCTGCCGACATTGACGATCGCCGACGACGCGTGCCGGGTCAGCAGCGGGTGGGCGTAGCGCGACAGTTCGAACGCCGAGAACAGGTTGGTCTCGAAGATGCCCCGCCATTCGTCCTCGGTGTACTCGATGGCCGGCTTGGTGACGTTGCCGCCGGCGTTGTTGACCAGCAGGTGCAGGCCATCGGCGTGGTCTTCCACCCAGTCGAGGATCTCGCGGCGGTCCTCGTCGTCGGAGACATCGGCGGCCAGGCCGTGGATCTCGCGGTCGGGGAAGGCATCGGCCAGCTCATCGCGCGCCATCTCCAGCGCATCGGCGTCGCGGCCCACGATCAGCAGGTCGGCACCGAACCCGAGCAGCTCCCGCGCGATCGCCAGGCCGATGCCGGCACTGGCGCCGGTGATCAATGCGGTCTGTCCATCCAATCGCCAACGTTGCGTGCTCACGGTGTTCTCCTGCCGGTGGCCGCGCGGCGGCCGTGGAATCGTCTGTGCGGGCACCACACACGGTGCCCCGGGCAACAGGATAACGCGCACGCGCATCCTCACACAGGCCGCGCCAAGCGGTGCGACACTGCCGTCTCCGTCCGTGTGTGTTGCGAGGTTGCCATGTCCCTGCGAACCCTCCTGTTGCTGCCGGCGCTGGTCCTGCTGGGCGCCTGCAATCGCCCGGTGCCACCGGCCCCGGACACCCCGCCCGAGCCCCAGGCCACGCAGATGCGCGATGCGATCCATCAGCCACTGGACCGCGCCAAGGCCGCGGGAGCGATGCTGGAAAAGGCGCCCGACCTGGACGCCGCCGAACGTGCCGCCACCTATACCTCGGCTACGCCGGCGCCGCGCTGACCGGCGTGGTGGCGCAAAAAAAAAGCCCGGCATCTGCCGGGCTTTTTTGATGTCGCGGTGACGCGGTCAGAAGCCGCAGAAGCAGTACGCCAGTGCCTTGACCGGTGCGCTGCCGCGCGGGTCGCGCGCCGCGTCTTCGACGAAGCGCAGCTGGGTATCCAGTTCCGGCATCGAACGGGCCAGCATCATGCGCGCCATGCCCGATTCGCTGAGCATGTAACCGCCCATGCGGCTGCCGGCGAACCCGCTGACGAACTGCGCGAACGGCGTGGCGCCCTTCTCGATGTAGCGCACGCGGTACGCATCGCTCTTGCCGAGCTTGGCACGCCCGGCCGCATCGGCGACCGCCGTCTTGAGCCCACCGAACGCATCGACCAGCCCGCGCTCCTTGGCCTGAGCGCCGCTCCACACACGGCCACGGGCCACCTCATCGACGGCTTCGACCGGCTTGCTGCGGGCCTCGGCAACCTTGCCGGTGAAGTCGGCGTAGCCCTTGTTGATCACCGACTGGATGACCTGGCCCACGGCCGGGTCCATCGGGCGGGTGATGTCGTAGGCACCGGCGAAGCGCGTGGTACCCACGCCGTCGGTGTGCACGCCGATCTTGTCCAGCGAACGGCTGACATTGGGGATCATGCCGAAGATGCCGATCGACCCGGTGATGGTCGAGGCGTCGGCATAGATGCGATCGGCATTCATGCTGATCCAGTAACCACCGGAGGCAGCCAGGTCACCCATCGACACCACCACCGGCTTGCCGGCGGCCTTCAGTGCGACCACTTCGCGACGGATCTGCTCGGAGGCGAACACTTCACCGCCCGGCGAATCCACGCGCAGCACCACGGCCTTCACGTCCTTGTCGTCGCGCGCTTCGCGCAGCAGCGCGGCGGTGGACTCGCCACCGATGCGGCCTGCCGGCTGGTCGCCGCCGGAGATCTCGCCGGCCGCCACCACCACGGCCACCTGCGGACGCGCATCCACCGGCGAGCGGCGGGTGTCGAGCAGCGCCAGGTAGGCGTCCATGTTGACGTTGCGGTAGCCGCCGTCGGCGTCGCCATCGGCCACGCCCCGGTCGGCCAGCAGGTCGTCCACTTCCTCACGGGTCTTCAGGCCGTCGACCAGCTTCTGCTGCAGGGCGAACTTGGCCAGGTCGCCACCGGCGGCGGCCACGCCTTCAGGCATGGTGTCGATACCGGCGGCCAGCTGCGCGGCGTCCAGCTTGCGGGCCTTGGCGATGTCGCCGAGGTAGCGCTGCCACACGTCGTTCATCCAGAACAGGTCCGCTTCCTTGGCCTGCGGCGACGCGGCGTCGAGCACGTACGGCTCGGCGGCGGACTTGAACTCGCCCACCTTGAACAGGTGCACGTCCACGCCCAGCTTGTCCTGCAGGCCGGTGCGGAAGTACTGGCGGTAACGGCCGAGGCCTTCCAGCACCACCGAGCCCATCGGATCGAGGTAGACCTCATCGGCCTGCGAGGCCAGCAGGTACTGCGACTGGCTCATGTTCTCGCTGAAGGCCACGACCTGCTTCTTGGCCGCGCGCAGCTCCTGCAGCGCTGCGACCACTTCGCGCATCGAGGCGAAACCGCTCGGCTGCAGCTTGTCCAGCTGCAGCACCACCCGCTCGATCTTCTTGTCGTCGCGGGCCGCTTCGATGGCGCGGATCAGGTCGCGCAGCTGCACTTCCTCGGCGCTGTTGTCGCCCACGGCCCGGGCCAGCGCGCGGCTGACCGGATCGGCGCTGAACTGCTCCACCAGGCGGCCTTCCGGCGCGATCACCAGCGTGGTGCGGTCCTGCAACGGCTTGCTGGCGCCGGCGCCCTTGCCCATCGCGACGATGAACACGATCAGCAGCAGGAACAACAGACCGAAGAACAGCAGGTTGAGGATCAGCCTGCGGGTAAAGTTCATCACATCCCACAGCCCGATGAAGAAGCTGGCGACGGGATTGCGACGCGCGGGTTGGTTCATGGAAAACTCCAGGTTGGCTTCTTGCCGTACTGCCAGAATAGCCGGTGCCGGTCGATCCGGCATCGGACACAAGTCAGGGTGACGCGTGGGCGAGCCCGATGCGGCGACTGCTGACGCGAAGACGCCAGGCCATCAGGATCGCCGCCGCGGTCAGGCCCAGGATCAGGCCGAGCCACATGCCCTGCGGCCCCATGCCCAGCCACAGGCCCAGCCCGGCGCCGAGCGGCATGCCCAGCCCCCAGTACGAGAACATGGCGATGAACATCGGCACCCGGGTGTCTTTGAGGCCGCGCAGCGCGCCGGCCGACAGCACCTGGATGCCGTCCGGGAACTGGAAGGCGGCCGCGTACAGCAGCAGCGTGGAGGCCAGGGCGGCCACGCCCAGGTCGGCGGTGTAGACCCCGACGATGGCATCGTGGCCGAACAGCAGCGCCAGCGCCGACAGCGTCTGCGTGCCCAGGATGATCACCAGGCCGGCATTGGCTGCGCGCCGCACGCCCAGCCCGTTGCCGCTGCCGACCGCGTGACCCACACGCACGGTGGTGGCCTCGGCCACCCCCATCGGGATCATGAAGCACAGCTGGGCCACGTTGATCGCAATCTGGTGGGACGCCGCTTCGGTGGCACCGAGGCGGCCGATCAGCAGCGCGGTCACGATGAACAGGCCGCCTTCCATCAGCACGGTAATGCCGATCGGCAGGCCCGTACGCAGCAGGTCCCAGATTGCGGACCAGCGCGGCAGCTCGAGGTGCGAGAACAGCTGCAGGTGGGCGAAGCGTTTGGTTTTCCACAGGTAGCCGGCAAAGCACGCCGCCTGGAGCCACATCATGGTCGCCGAGGCGATACCCAGCCCCTCCGCGCCCATTTCAGGGAAACCCAGCTTGCCGTAGCACAGCACATAGCCCAGCGGCGCCAGCACCAGCAGGCCGCCGAAGCCCAGGATCATGGTCGGCAGCGTCCAGTGCATTCCCTCGCTGAGGTAGCGCATGCAGAAGTACAGCGTCAGCGCCGGGCCACCCCAGCGCACGGCATGCAGGAACGCGGTCGCGCCGGGCACGATGTCCGGCGCGATGCCGAACGCCGGCAGCAGCGGCGGCACCACCGTGAGGAAGGCGAACATGATCAGGCCCAGCCCCAGCGCCAGCCACAGCGCCTGGCGGAACAGCGGGCCGATCTCACGCTCGCGGCCGGCACCGTGCAGCTGCGACACCGAGGCGGTGAGCGAGATCAGCGTGCCGATCGGAATCAGCATCGGCAGCCACAGCAGCGCGGTGCCGATGGTGACCGCAGCGAGGGTCTGCGTGCCGTGGTGGCCGGCGATGACGTTGTCGACGAACGAGATCAGGCCGGTGGAGACGTGGCCGAGCACCAGCGGCAACGCAAGCAGGCCGGTGGCGCGCACTTCCTGGGAAAGGCGCGGCGTGGGGGTAGCGATGGACATGGGGATCACAGACGGCAACTACGGTCGCGCGCGGAGGGCACAGGCACCGGGTTGCGGCCCGCCATCTTACGCGCGTGGCATGACAAAACCCACGATGCCGGGTAAACGGCGCCTCGGCGTCAGTGACCGACGTGCTGCTTCAGCCACGCATCACGCGCGCCCGGTGCCAGCGCGAGGAACTGGCTGCGCACCTGCTCGCGCTCCTGCGGCGGCGTGCGCTGGGCGATCAGGCTGAGCTGGGCAAGCTGGTCCACATTGAGCTGGCGCAGGATGGCCAGCGCCGGTTCGCGCTGCTCGGCCGGCAGGTAGCCGAACAGGCCCTGCAGCTTTGGAAACCACTGGCCAAGCTGCGGTCCGAGCAGCCAGCCGTCGCGGAAGCGCTGGTCCTGCTGGGCGAATCGCTCGCGCAGGGCCTGCTGCTGGGCCGGTGACAGGGCTGCGATACGGCGTGCCCCGTCGCGCACGCGGGCACGTTCGGACTCGGGCAGCGACTGCCACACGGCGTAGCGGCCACGCAGATCGGCCAGCTGGGCCGGGTCCAGCGCGGTGGCGGTGGTCGGAATGGCGGTGCGGGTAGCCGGCACCGGCGCAGCCTCGGACGGCACCGGCAGCGGCAGCGGTACCGACGTCGCCGCTGCGGGCACGGACAGGGTCGCGGCCAGGCAGGCCAGCAGCAGAATCGGCTTATTCATCGGCGCCTGCCGTCTCCAGGCCGGCGGTTGCGGGTTCGGGGCGGCTGGGTTGCGGCTGCGACTCATCCACCGGCACCGGGCCGCCCGCGGCGAACCACGCATACAGATCGGCATCGCGCGCCACCGCCAGGTCCGGATCGGCGAGCATCGCCGCATCGCTGGCCGCATGGGGGGCGGCGGCCGGTGCGGTGGTCGGCGGATCGGCCTCGGGCAGGGCTTCGGTGCTGACCGGGTTGTCCACGGCCACCGCACCTTCGGGCACGCTGGCGGCCGGATCGACCGCCGAACGGCTGTGCTTCCACCACGTGGCACCGCCCAGCAGCGCCGCCACCGTTCCCGCCACGATCACCAGGCCGCGCCACGGCACACGGCGTCCCTGGCGGCGGGCCCGGGCGCGTGGCGCGGGTGCGGCGTCGGTTTTGACCGGGGTCCGCCACGATGCCGCATCGGTGGGGGCGGCCGGCGCTGCCACCGGCTGCTGCAGACGCTGCAGGCGCGCGGCCGGCACATCGCGCAGGCGCTGCTGGACCTGTTCGGCCAGCGCGCGCCAGCCGGCCGCATCCGGGTGGCCCTGGGCATCGCGCGGGCAGGCCTCGGCGAGCGCCTGCTGGTAGTCGGCGACCGGCAGATCCAGGATCTGCGCGGCGGCCGCCTCGTCCAGGCCGCCGCCGACACGCAGCAGCAGCGCCAGCCGGGCCGGCGGTGCCAGCGCCGGCAGATGGCCCAGCTCGGGCGGCCATTGGCCCCCCGCTGCGGGCAGGCGGATCGGGTTGCGGTGCGCCAGCAGGATCCAGAACCGGTCCGGCCATTGGGCCATCGGCACATCGCTGGCGATGCCGGCAAAGGCGCGCATCACCGCCACCAGGGCCTGCTCGGCCACGGTGGGGTCGCCGCACTGGAGCTCGGCCACCACCAGGGCACGGCGTTCGACGCCGCGGAGAAACGCCGACAGCGCACCGGCTGCAGTAGAAGAAACGGGGGCGGTCGCAGCCGTCATAGCAACTCCATCAAGTGGGCAAATGATAGCGATTGCGCCGGCAGTCCGGCATGCCGATGTAGTTGACATGTGAAGGTGATGGCCTCCTTCCCTGCCTGGAACACGCGCAGGTTGTGCACAGCACCAACGATTTCGGCATAAGCAACCCCGCAGTCAGGCCGCCCCACCATGTTTCAGCTTTGTTTCACAGCTATCCATTTGTTTTTATTGACTATTGTTATGTGGCTATTTTTTGACCAACCTAACTGGAAGGTCGGAACTCCCTTACCCAACGTCCCAAGATCGGCAGTCGCACACAGACTTATCCACAGAAGATGTGGATAAGCCTGAATCTCCAATCCACACCGATATTTAGGTGCGATTTATCCTTCTCGCCACGTTGCGAGACTGTCTTGATGGGGGGCCGACCGGTCCGGCCGGGCCGCTACACTGCACCGATGCCCAACCCCGTTCTGCCCGTTCCGGTGCCTGCCCTGCCCGATCCGATCCCGTCTTTCCCGACCCTGCGCGTGGCCCTGCCGGTGCCGTTGCCGCAGGTGTTCGACTACGCCCCGCCGCCGGGGACGACCGCCGGGTCCGGCCAGGTCGGCTGCCGGGTGCGGGTGCCGTTCGGTGCGCGCGAGCTGGTCGGCATGGTCGCCGCCATCGGGGCGGTGGAGCGCCCGGACAGCCTGCGCGAGGCCCTGGCGTGGATCGATCCGCAGCCGCTGCTGGGCGGCGAGCTCTGGGCCTCGCTGCAGTGGCTGGCACGCTATACCCATGCCCCGCTCGGCGAGGTGGTGAGTACCGCGCTGCCGGCGCCGTTGCGGCGGGGCGATCCGGTGCCGGACACCCATCCGTGGGGCTGGCAGCTCACCGCCGAGGGCACCCGGCAGCGTGAGCGGCTGCGTGCCGGCACGCGCCCACAGCGCCTGGCGACCTGCCTGGCCGACGGGCCGGTGGACGAGGACCGGCTGGATGACCTCATGGACGACTGGCGCAGCGCCGCGCGTTCGCTGGCCAAGCGCGGGCTGGTGGAGCGGGTGGCACTGTCGCATTCGGCACCGCCGGTCAGCGTGCGCGCCGCGCCCACCCCCAATCCCGAACAGGCCGCGGCCATCGCCGCGATCACCGCTGCGACAGGTTTCGCGCCGTTTCTGCTCGATGGCGTGACCGGCAGCGGCAAGACCGAGGTGTATCTGCAGGCCATCGCCACCTGCCTGGCGCAGGGCCGGCAGGCACTGGTGCTGGTCCCCGAGATCGGCCTCACGCCGCAGACGCTGTCACGCTTCCGCACCCGTTTCGGCATTCCGGTACACGCCCTGCATTCGGGCCTGAACGACAACGAGCGCGCGCGGGTATGGGCCGCTGCCGCCCGGGGCGAGGCGCAGATCATCGTCGGCACGCGCTCGGCGGTGTTCACCCCGTTGCCCAATGCCGGGTTGATCGTGGTCGATGAAGAGCACGATGGCAGCTACAAGCAGCAGGACGGCATCCGCTACCACGCCCGCGATTTCGCCCTGGTGCGCGCCAAGGCGCTGGATGTGCCGGTGGTGCTGGGCAGCGCCACGCCGTCGCTGGAATCGCTGCACAACGCGCAGGCCGGGCGCTACACGCACCTGCGCCTGAAACAGCGGGCCGGCGAGGCGCGGCCGCCGCGCGTGCGGGTGCTGGACGTGCGCAAGCGCCCGCTGCGCGACGGGCTGTCACCGGAGGTGCTGGACGGCATCGCCCAGCATGTGCAGGCCGGGCACCAGGTGCTGGTGTTCAAGAACCGTCGCGGCTACGCGCCGGTGCTGCTGTGCCATGACTGCGGCT
Organism: Stenotrophomonas sp. GZD-301; assembly: GCF_049310345.1. NCBI lineage: Bacteria > Pseudomonadati > Pseudomonadota > Gammaproteobacteria > Lysobacterales > Lysobacteraceae > Stenotrophomonas > Stenotrophomonas sp. GZD-301. The sequence continues at coordinate 38,803 of NZ_JBMOWY010000042.1, forward strand.
GGACCGCCCCCTGCCAGCGCTGCGATGCGCCGATGACCGTGCATGCCGGCGGGCGCCGGCTGCAATGCCATCACTGCGGCGCGCGCCAGTCGGCGCCGTTGGCCTGCCCGGACTGCGGCAGCCTGGCCCTGCAGCCGCAGGGCATCGGCACCGAGCGGCTGGAAGAGCATCTGGTCGAGGCGTTCCCCGACGTACCGGTGATCCGCATCGATCGCGGCACCACCGGCAAACGCGATGCGCTGGAGACCCAGCTGGCCATACTCGGTGACCAGGCCGGCATCCTGGTCGGCACTCAGATCCTGGCCAAGGGCCACGACCTGCCCAAGCTCACGCTGGTGGTGGTGGTGGGCATCGACGAAGGCCTGTTCTCGGCCGACTTCCGCGCCAGCGAGAAGCTGGCCCAGCAGCTGATCCAGGTGGCCGGTCGGGCCGGACGTGCCGAGCATCCCGGCGAGGTCTGGCTGCAGACCCACCACCCCGGGCACCCGCTGCTGGAAACCCTGGTCAATGGCGGCTACCACGCCTTTGCCGCCGCCGAGCTGCAGCAGCGTGAGGCCGCCGGCTTCCCGCCGTTCGCGCACCTGGCCCTGCTGCGCGCCGAAGCGCAGCAGGTGGAGCAGGCCAACGCCATGCTGATGGCGGTGCGCGCGCTGGTGCCCGATGACGCCGTGATCGAACGCTACGGCCCGATGCCGGCCCCGATGCCGCGCCGCGCCGGCTACCAGCGCGTGCAGCTGCTGCTGTCAGCGCCCGCGCGCGGACCGCTGCACCGTGCACTGGACCAGGTCACCCCGCAGATCCACGCGCTGCCGCAGGCACGCCGCGTGCGCTGGTCGCTGGATGTGGACCCGACAGACCTCTATTGAGCGCGCCGCGTTGGTCGAGCCGACCGCTGGTCGGCTGCTATTGAACGCGCCGCCCCGGTAACGCCACGCGGGTAGAGCCGACCGTTGGTCGGCTGCGCTGCCCCTCGCGCGAAAATGCGATCTCAGCGCTGCAGCGCGGCCAGCGATCGCGCGTCGGCGTTGGCGCGTCCGTCGCTGAAACCCGTGACCAGCTCCGGGACCGCACCGCTGGCCAGCAACACCAGCGCGGCCGCGACCAGCATGTTGCGGCGGTTGCGGCGATAGCCCACCACCAGCAACACCGCACCCAGCGCGATAAGGCCCACTTCCATGACGTACATCCCCATCCGATTCGCTCCTTGAAGGTGACCGCGACGCGGTCGATCGGCGTATCGTAGCCGCACCGCGCGGCCACGTGGCGCGCATTCCATTCAAACGGGAAGCCTGACCATGCTGAAGATCTGGGGCCGTCGCAATTCCAGCAACGTGCGCAAGGTGCTGTGGTGCGCCGAGGAAATCGGCGCGCCGTACGAGTCGATCGAGGTCGGCGGCGCGTTTGGCGGCACGCAGTCGCCGGAGTACCGTGCGATGAATCCCAACGGACTGGTGCCGGTGATCGAAGACCACGGGCTGCCGCTGTGGGAGTCCAACACCATCGTGCGCTACCTGGCCGCGCGCTACGCGCTGGGCACGCTGTACCCGGAAGATGTGGTCGAGCGTGCGCAGTCGGAGAAGTGGATGGACTGGACCACCTCCACGTTTTCCGGCGCGTTCCGCGATCTGTTCTGGGGCACCCTGCGCACCGCGCCGGCCGACCGCGACGAAGCGCGCATCGCCACCGCACTGGTGCGCTCGGGCGAGTTGCTGGCGATGGCCGACGACGCGTTGTCGCGCCAGCCGTGGTTGTCAGGGGAGCGTTTCGCGATGGGCGACATTCCGTTGGGCGCCTTTGCCTACGCCTGGTTCGAAATGCCGATCCAACGCCCCGCGCTGCCGCACCTGGCCGATTGGTACGAACGCCTGAAACAGCGCCCGGCCTACCAGCGCGGCGTAATGACGGCGTTGACCTGAGCCGGGACCGTCCCCGGTAGAGGCGACCGTTGGT
>NZ_JBMOWY010000043.1:0-9471 GCF_049310345.1 Stenotrophomonas sp. GZD-301
AGGCATCTACGGCATATAGACCCGCACCGGAGACGAGATGGCTTGGTCTGCATCAGCTGTGAGCGTGAAGCCCGGTGTGCTGGGTCTGTTGGTGGTGGCACTTTTGGCTACCTCGGCGCGAGCAGGTGCCACCTGCTCGGACCGCGCCGATCTCCTCACATCACCCGTTTCAGGCGTGAGCCTGTTGTTCAATGGAGGGGCGCGGGACGGGGTGATGTTGCTGGGGCGACGCTTCGACGGCGAAGGCAGTCTTCGTGTTCCCAGAATGATGCCGGCAGTGGCGGAACTGAAACAAGGCAAATTCGGCCCCGCCGGTGGCCAGGTCGTGTATCTGGAGCCCGATGGCGGCGGCGGTCAGCGTGTGTGCCGGCTGGAACAATGGGAGAGCCGGGTCTACAGTCCGATGGCGCGTCCGCAACCAGACGGAACGCCTGGCCTGCGTCGAGACGAAAAAAGCATCGTACGGGCGGTCCCTTATCGTGCCGTGCCCGCGCAGGAGAAAAATCCGATCCTCGCCAAGCTCACTCCGCACTACTACTTGACACGTGCCGAGGCATATTTCTATGACCAAGGGGGCAATCTGGTCGAAGCGAGGTTGCAGGAAACCGAGGACGTAAATGCGCTGAGCCCACGCTTGCCCAAAACGTTGATGCTGAATCGTCTTGCCTTCTGCGCGGAATACAACGCCAAGGGGGAGTTGATCTCGACCACGGGGGACATGAGTGAGACATTGAGCAAGGTGCCCGGCGCGCAATGCGCGGGGCTTCAGGTCGGAGAGGTAGCCCTCTACACCTACCGCTATTACGCCGATGGAGCCTTGCTGGCAGAACTCCGAACGCCGCAGCGGAAGGAGGAGGACGACGGCCTCGATGCACGCGAGGCACCGGGGGAGTGGCGCGGGCAGGGCAATGCATGGCTCGATGTCACGGGACCGGGTGGTGGGCGGAAGGGCGTGTTCTTTGGCTTCTTCAAGACGAAGGGCATCTACAGCCTGTCCACCGAATACATGGGTTTTGCCGCGTATGACGCGCAGCCGTTGTATAAGGAGCTCTCCAGCAACGGGTCCAAGAAGCTGCAGTACGACTTCCCGACCCAGCGGGTTCCGCTCTCGGTTGTTGACGACCAGTTCGCTTCGCTCGACAAGTACCCGCGCATACGCACCTACCCGCATCGCAGCGGGTCCACGGTGATGGAGTTCTTCAATGCCAACCGCCGCGCGCCCCGCCAGCGGCAATGGCGCGGCGCGGACCTGAACCGTCAGGAGATGTACGGCGCGGACGGCAGACTGACCCGGGTAATCCACTACGGCGGCATGTCGCAGGAGGTTGCCAGGGAGGATCTCAAGCGCTACGCGGAGAGCGGCGTACTCAAGGTCACGCCCACCACCAGCGGTTACGCCAGTTATCGCGTCTACGACTACGACGCCAAGGGCAAGGAGAGCCTCGTCTTCGTCTGCTGGCAGCACGATGTGCCCAGCAACAAACCGCTGCGCCATTTCCCGTGGTGGACGCCCGATTCCACGCCCAAGCGCAGCAGGGAAGATGCCCTGATCTACGGCATGAAGAACGTCGCCAACCGCTGCGGCACGCCGGACGGAAAGATGCTGATCCAGGGGATGGGGCCGATCAACACGTATATGGCCAAGCAGTACGGCTACGACGTGGAGAAGCTGAGCTATGACGAGGTGCGCTGAGGCATCTACGGCATATAGACCCGCACCGGAGACGAGATGGCTTGGTCTGCATCAGCTGTGAGCGTGAAGCCCGGTGTGCTGGGTCTGTTGGTGGTGGCACTTTTGGCTACCTCGGCGCGAGCAGGTGCCACCTGCTCGGACCGTGCCAATCTCCTCACCTCACCCGTTTCAGGCGTGACCCTGTTGTTCAACGAGGCTGGACGTCAGCGGATTACATTGCAATGGCCTCAGGTCCAAGGCGACGGCAGTCTGCGTGTTCCAGCACTACTCCCAGCTGTCGCCGACCAGCACCAAGGCAGGTTTGGTCCGACGGAGGGCCAAGTGGTGTATCTGGAGCCGGATGGCAACGGCGGTCAGCGCGTGTGCCGACTGGAGCAATGGGAGAACCGGGTTCACAGTCCGATGGAACGTCCGCGACCAGACGGCACGCCTGGCCTGCGTCGAGACGAGAGCGGCAACATACGGGCAGTCCCTTATCGTGCCGTGCCCGCGCAGGAGCGGAACCCAATTTTGGCCAAACTGACACCGCACTACTACATGGCGCGTGCCGAGGCGTACTTCTATGATCAGAGGGGGCACCTGGTCGAAGCAAGGTTGCAGGAAACCGAGGACGTAAATGCGCTCAGCCCACGCTTTCCCAAGACCTTGATGCTCGATCGCCTTGCGTTCTGCGCGGACTACAACGCCAAGGGGCAGTTGATCTCCACGACGGGGGGCATCAACGAGACATTGACCACTGTGCCGGGTGCGCAATGCGCGGGACTTCATGGAGGTGAAGTAGCCATTTCCACCTACCGCTATCACGCTGATGGCACCTTGCTGGCGGAACTCCGGGCACCGCGCAGAAAGGAGGAGGATGACGGCCTCGATGCACGCGAGGCACCGGGGGAGTGGCGCGGGCAGGGCAATGCATGGCTCGATGTCACGGGACCAGGTGGTGGGCGGAAGGGCGTGTTCTTTGGCTTCTTCAAGACGAAGGGCATCTACAGCCTGTCCACCGAGTACATGGGTTTTGCCGCGTATGACGCGCAGCCGTTGTACAAGGAGCTCTCCAGCAACGGGTTCAAGAAGCTTCAGTACGACTTCCCGACCCAGCGGGTTCCGCTCTCGGTTGTTGACGACCAGTTCGCTTCGCTCGACAAGTACCCGCGCATACGCACCTACCCGCATCGCAGCGGGTCCACGGTGATGGAGTTCTTCGATGCCAACCGCCGCGCACCCCGCCAGCGGCAATGGCGCGGCGCGGACCTGAACCGTCAGGAGATGTACGGCGCGGACGGCAGACTGACCCGGGTAATCCATTACGGCGGCATGTCGCAGGAGGTTGCCAGGGAGGATCTCAAGCGCTACGCGGAGAGCGGCGTACTCAAGGTCACGCCCACCACCAGCGGTTACGCCAGTTATCGCGTCTACGACTACGACGCCACGGGCAAGGAACGCCTCGTCTTCGTCTGCTGGCAGCACGATGTGCCCAGCAACAAGCCGCTGCGTCACTTCCCGTGGTGGACGCCCGATCCCACGCCCAAGCGCAGCAAGGAAGATGCGCTCATCTACGGCATGAAGAACGTCGCCAACCGCTGCGGCACGCCGGACGGAAAGATGCTGATCCAGGGGCTGGCGCAGATCAATGCCTACATGGCCAGCCAGTACGTCTATGACGTGGAGAAGCTGAGCTACGACCAGGTACGGTGAGGCGGCCGCGGCGCGTCGAGCCGGCCCGCGCCTCCTTCACGGCTGACCACCGGGGCGCGAGGCAGCATGGTGCGGTCCGCACCGATCCGGTACCCGTGATGGCTACTTCGCTCTGCTCCCGCCTGCTTCGCCTCGGTGTGCCGGCGGCACTGCTGCTCCTCGCCGCGTGCCGGCCAGCGCCGCCCGAAGCTCTGGGCACACTCGAATGGGACCGGATCACGGTGCCGGCGCCTGCGGCCGAAACCATCGTGGCGGTGTCGGTGCGCGAAGGCCAGCGCGTGCCGGCCGGTGCGGCCCTGCTGCAACTGGAGACCACCCGCACGGCCGCGCAGATGGCCGCGCTGCAGGCGCAGGCGCAGCGTGCCGTGCAGGCGCTGGAGGAACTCGAGCACGGGCCGCGGGTGGAGGAGATCGCGCAGGCCCGGGCCAACCTCGCCGCAGCCAAGGCGCAGGCCGTGGACGCAGCGGCGTACTACGCCCGGCTGCAGCCGCTCGGCCGGCAACGGCTGGTGGCGGCCGCCGACGTCGACCGCGCCCGCGCCGCTGCCGGCAATGCCGACGGCCTCGTGCGTGCGGCCGAGCAGGCGCTGCTGGCGCTGGAGCACGGCACGCGCGCCGAGCAGATCGGGCAGGGCGCCGCTTCGTTGGAGGCCGCGCAGGCGCAGCAGGCCGAGCAGGCCGTGACCCTGCGCAAGCTGGCGCTGGTCGCGCCGCGCGCCGGCGTGGTCGACGCGCTGCCGTATCGGCTGGGTGACCAGGCCCCGGTTGGCGCACCGCTGGCGGTGCTGCTGGTGGGCGAGCATCCCTATGCACGGGTCTATCTGCCGTCGCCGCTGCGACCATCGGTGGCCGTCGGCTCGGGCGCGCAGGTGTACGTGCAGGGACGCGAGGCGGCGTTGTCCGGGCGGGTCCGCGCGGTCCGCAGCGACCCGGTGTTCACCCCTTACTACGCGTTGACCGGCGACGACGCAGCCCGCCTGAGCTATCTGGCCGAGATCGAACTGATCGACACCGATGCCGCCACGCTGGCGCGTCTGCCGGCCGGCCTGCCGGTACGGGTGACGTTCTGATGGCCGTCGCTCCCGTCGCCGCCCAGCGGTCCGCGCCGGCAACGGGCGAGGGCGGTCAGGACGACCTTGCGATCCGGGCGCGCGGGCTGACCAAGCGCTTCGGGGCGCTGGTGGCCGTGGACCATGTGGACCTGAGCGTGCCGCGCGCCACGGTCTATGGCTTCCTCGGCCCCAACGGGTCGGGCAAGTCCACCACCATCCGCATGCTGTGCGGCCTGCTGACCCCGTCCGAGGGCGACATCGACGTGCTCGGCCTGCGCATTCCCGAGCAGGCCGAAGCGCTGCGGCGACGCATCGGCTACATGACCCAGCGGTTCTCGCTGTTCGAGGACCTGACCGTGCGCGAGAACCTGGAGTTTCTCGCGGCGGTGCAGGACATTCCGCGCGCCGACGCACGGCGACGCATCGAGGAACTGGTCGAGCAATACCACTTCCAGGACCGCCAGGCGCAGTTGGCCGGCACCCTCAGTGGCGGCCAGAAACAGCGGCTGGCCCTGGCCGGCGCGGTGATCCAGTCGCCGGAGCTGCTGTTCCTGGACGAACCCACCAGTGCAGTGGACCCGGAGTCGCGGCGCGACTTCTGGGAAAAACTGTTCGACCTGGCCGACGCCGGCACCACGCTGCTGGTGTCCACGCACTACATGGACGAAGCCGAACGCTGCCATCGCCTGGCGATTCTGGATCGGGGCGTGCTGGTGGCCGACGGCACTCCGGCCACGCTGAGCGCAGCGCTGGACGGACGTACATTGGCGGTATCAGCGACGCAGCCGCGTCAGGCGCAACGGTTGCTGGCCGCCGTGCCCGGGGTGCTCAGCGTGGCGCAGATCGGCAACAGCCTGCGGGTACTGCTGGCGGCGCAGGACGATGCGCAGGGCAGGCTGGAGGCGGCCCTGCGCGCCGGCGGCCAGCAGGCCGAGGTGACGCCGGTGGAGGCCAATCTGGAAGACGTCTTCGTCTCGGCCACGCGCGGACGCGAGGACGGCCACGCCGGGGACGCCGCGGCATGAGCCTGCGCCGGCTCTGGGCGATCATTCTCAAGGAGTTGCGGCAGATGCGCCGCGACCGCATCACCCTGGCGATGATCGTCGGCATTCCGGTGATGCAGCTGGTGCTGTTCGGGTATGCGATCAACCTCAATCTGCGCAATCTGCACACCGGTATTGCCGATCAGGCCGGGACCGCCGCGTCACGCGCGCTGGTGATGGACATGGTGGCGACCGGCGTGATCACCCCCACCCTGGCCGCGCGGACCCCGGACGAACTGATGGCGGCGCTGCGGCACGGCCGGATCAGCATTGGCGTGGTGATTCCGCCCGACTTCGAACGCCGCCGCTTCGAGGGCCGCGAGGCCGTGCAGGTGCTCGTGGATGGCAGCGACACCGTCGTGCAGAGCGCGGCGATCCAGCTGGCGCAGGTGCCGCTGGACAACCAGCCGCTGCGCAACGACCGGCCGCTGCGCAGCGGCGCCGTGGCCGGGGGCGGGCAGATCGGCGTGGTGGCGTTCTACAACCCGCAACGACGCTCGGCGGTGAACATCGTGCCCGGCCTGATCGGCATCATCCTGACCATGACGATGGTGATGTTCACGGCGGTGGCGATCGTGCGCGAACGCGAGCGCGGCAATATGGAACTGCTGATCGCCACCCCGTTGAGCCGCAGCGAGCTGATGATCGGCAAGGTGCTGCCGTACGCGGCGATAGGGCTGATCCAGACCACGCTGGTGCTGCTGCTGGGCCTGTGGCTGTTCGAGGTGCCGATCCACGGCAGCGTGGTGGACGTCTATCTGGCAGCGATACTGCTGATCACCGCCAATCTCACCCTGGGCCTGCTGATCTCGACCAAGGCGCAGTCGCAGTTCCAGGCCATGCAGATGACCATGTTCGTGTTCCTGCCGTCGATCCTGCTGTCCGGCTTCATGTTCCCGTTCGCCGGCATGCCGCGCCCGGTGCAATGGCTGGCCGAGGTGCTGCCGCTGACGCACTTCCTGCGCCTGATCCGCGGCATCATGCTGCGCGGCGCACGGATCTGGGAGCTGTGGCCCGAGGTGCTGGCGCTGCTGGCCTTCATCGCGGTGATGATGACCCTGGCGATCCTGCGCTTCCGCAAGCGCCTGGATTGAGCGGATGCCGACCAACGGTCGGCATCTACCCGTCACGGCATGTACCGACCGCCGATCGGCATTGCAACGGCATGTATCGACCGCCGGTTGGCATTGCAACGGCATGTACCGACCGTTGGTCGGCACTGCAATGGTAGGTGCCGACCGTTGGTCGGCACGCTCCGTCAGGCGACGACCATCCGTCCGCGCAGCGAATTGCTGTACGCCTCGGTGATCTCCACATCAACGAACTGGCCGATCAGGCGCGGGTGCCCCGCGAAGTTCACCGAGCGCATGTTCTCGCTCTTGCCGGTCAGCTCGTCCGGATTGCGCTTGGACGGCCCTTCCACCAGCACGGTCTGCACCGTGCCGACCATCTTCTCGGAGATCGCCGCGGCCTGCGCGTTGATCCGCGCCTGCAGGCGCGACAGGCGCGCGTGCTTTTCGGCATCGCTGATCGTGTCTTCCAGGTCGGCCGCCGGCGTGCCGGGGCGACGCGAGTAGATGAACGAGAAACTCTGGTCAAAGCCGATGTCTTCGATCAGCGTCATGGTCTTCTCGAAATCGGCCTCGGTCTCGCCCGGGAAGCCGACGATGAAGTCCGAGCTGATCGAGATGTCCGGCCGCACCGCGCGCAGCTTGCGGATCTTGGACTTGAACTCCAGCGCCGTGTAGCCGCGCTTCATCGCCGACAGTACCCGGTCACTGCCGGCCTGCACCGGCAGGTGCAGGAAGTTGGCCAGCTGCGGCACGTCTCGATAGGCATCCACCAGCGAGTCGCTGAATTCCAGCGGGTGCGAGGTGGTGAAGCGGATGCGGCCCACCCCGTCGATCTCGGCAATGGTGCGGATCAGCAGGCCCAGGTCGGCGAATTCGCCGTCGCCATAGGGGCCGCGGTAGGCATTGACGTTCTGGCCCAGCAGGTTGATCTCGCGCACGCCCTGCGCGGCCAGCTGCGCCACTTCCACCACCACGTCCTCGAACGGGCGGCTGACCTCGGTGCCACGGGTGTAGGGCACCACGCAGAACGAGCAGTACTTGGAGCAGCCTTCCATGATCGACACGAAGGCCGAGCCACCGTCGGCGCGCGGCTCGGGCAGGCGGTCGAACTTCTCGATTTCCGGGAAGCTGATGTCGACCTGGGACTTGCCCGATGCGCGGCGCTGGCGGATCAGCTCCGGCAGGCGGTGCAGGGTCTGCGGGCCGAACACCAGGTCCACGTGCGGGGCGCGTTTGATGATCGCCTCGCCTTCCTGGGAGGCCACGCAGCCACCCACGCCGATGATCACGCCACGGCCGTTGTTCTTCAGCGCCTTCCAGTAGCCCAGCTGGCTGAACACCTTCTCCTGCGCCTTTTCGCGGATCGAGCAGGTGTTCATCAGCAGCACGTCGGCCTCGGAGGGGTCGTCGGTCAGCTCCAGCCCTTCTTCGGCGGCCAGCACGTCGGCCATCTTGGCCGAGTCGTACTCGTTCATCTGGCACCCGTGGGTCTTGATGTACAGCTTGCCGCGGACGGGGCCGGTGACGGCCGGCCTGGCGCCGGGCAGCGGCAGCAGGTCGGGGCGGGGAGTGGTGGAGGGCACGGCGGAGCCGGCCGAAGTCGGCACGGTCGAAGCTGGCGTCCCGGTCATGGCGCTTATTCCAGTCGGGTGGGCGGGCAGGCAGCCTGAACGGCTGCGGTGAGCCGCCCATTGTACCGGTGTTCTGCCCACCAGGCCGGGGCCCGCCGCGGCCGCCCGCAGGCCGTCCCGGACGCCCCGATCCGTGACGCGCATCAGCTCCCGGTGCGGTGGGCCGCGTCAAAGACTTGGCAAGACCGGGTGAAACGGAGACACTCCGCTGCATGAAGGGGATCTTGGGGATCTTTGCGCTGGCCTTGGCTGCGCTGACCGCTGTGCCGGCCAGTGCGGGCACGCTGTACAAGTGCGTTGGCGCCGACGGCATCCCCAGCTATGTCAGCAAGCGCGTGTCCGCCGCGAGCTGCAGCGTGGTCAGCAGCTACCGCCCGGACCGCAGCGCGCCCCGCCGCCAGGCCGTGTCCGCTCCCGCCGCGCCGACCACGCCCGCGCCCACGCCGGTGGCGCCGGCTGTCGCGGTCGCCGCGGTCGATGGCGCCAACGCCGGCACCGCGATCACCGCCACGGCATCGCCAGCGCCAGCGGCGACGGTACTCAGCGCGCCGTCCGCACCGGCCGCGCGCAAGGGCAAGGCCCAGCGCGTGGTCAACGGGCAGGTCTACACCTATATGAAGGACGGCGTGCGCCACTACACCAGCGCCCGCCCGGCGCAGGTGGCCAGCCTCGGCCAGGTCCGCACCATCCACTACAGCTTCATCGAGCGCTGCTATGCGTGCGGTGCCAATCCGGGCGTCAACTTCGGCTCGGTGCGGCTCAATACCACCGCCTTCCAGGCCGAGATCGCCGCCGCCGCGCGCGAGTTCGGGGTCGAGGAGGCCGTGGTCCGCGCCATCATCCACGCCGAGTCGGCCTACAACCCCACCGCGCTCAGCCGTGCCGGCGCGCAGGGTCTGATGCAGCTGATGCCGCCCACCGCGCGCCGCTTCGGGGTCACCGACTCGTACGATGCCGCGCAGAACATCCGTGGCGGCGTGCAATACCTGTCGTGGCTGCTCAAGCGCTTCAACGGCAACCTCACCCTGGCCGCCGCCGGCTACAACGCGGGCGAGGGTGCGGTGGACCGCCACGGTGGCGTGCCGCCCTACAGCGAAACCCAGTACTACGTGAAGCGCGTGGCCCTGCTGGCCGACCGCTATCGGGGCGTGACAGCATCCACGCAGTAGTGCCCGCGGGCCGGCTCCCCGCACGCCGAGACCGTCCGGTAGTGGGGGGGGGGGGGGGGGGGGGGGGGGGGGAGGGTAGGAGCACACACAAAAGAACCCCCACGCAAACCGAAACCAA